>JAAYCD010000033.1 GCA_012744375.1 Erysipelotrichaceae bacterium
CAATTTCTTTTAAGCCTAAAGCAAATTTAGCTTCGGCTTCGGTAAAATTAGCGATAGAACCTTTAAGAACAATATTGGCTACGCCTTCATCAGAATTAAGAGTTAATTCAGTAATTGCTAAAGCTTTTACTGGAGCTCTAGAAGTGGAAGAAGACGCTTTAGCGGAAGAGGTAGCTTGAGAGCTAGCTGGCTTAGAACTGGTTCCTGGATTAACAGTAGGAGTACAAGCAGCCAAAACCATTAGACATGCGGCGCTTAAAACAGCGATTGATTTTGTTTTTGACATAATAAATTCCTTTCTTTGAAAAATTCGTATGTATATGTATCTAGGTACATATTTTGTAAAATTATAATAACATGTTGTCACAATTAAATTAAAGTGTAATGCAACTCTAAAAATTACTTTAAAGAAATAAAAATAAAATTATGGAAACTTTGCACGAGTATTGATATCGATAAAATAAAGTGAATATCGATATTAATTTGTTAAAGTTCATGTAGCTTTTAGATGAATAATTATATTGATTGCCCAATAACGAATTATCGCAATTAAGACAATGCTCCATCGTTTATTAAAATGAAAAAAGCCAAAATAAAACCCCACAAAAGTGGGGTCTATTGCTGATGTGGTGCCCGGGACCGGAATCGAACCGGTACGGTATCGCTACCGCAGGATTTTAAGTCCTGTGCGTCTACCTGTTCCGCCACCTGGGCGCTTTTTGGTCACTCCCCGGAGATTCGAACTCCGGACCCCTTGATTAAAAGTCAAGTGCTCTACCGACTGAGCTAGGGAGTGAAGCGTTGGCTGGGGTGAATGGAATCGAACCATTGAGATGACAGAGTCAAAGTCTGTTGCCTTACCGCTTGGCTACACCCCAAAAACCTTAGATGGTGGGAGGGGGCAGATTCGAACTGCCGAAACCAGTAGGTAGCAGATTTACAGTCTGCCGCGTTTAGCCTCTTCGCTACCCTCCCATCTAGTTCATGGGTTTTACGCGCTTGGTGGATGCTGACGGGCTCGAACCGCCGACCCCCACCTTGTAAGGGTGATGCTCTCCCAGCTGAGCTAAGCATCCGATTAGCAATGCGCTAAAATAATATATCACTTATGTATTAAAGTAGTCAATCAAAAATTAGCCTAATTATGGACGCAATTTGATGATTTGCTCACGCCCATCTTTGATGAGTATTATAATATCTATTTTTCACAAGTTTTTTTAATAAAATATAGTCAACTTCGCTAAAGCGAATTTTACTAATTTGTGCTTATAAAAATAATTAGTTCAATGAGTAAATTAAATGGTACTACTAATGAATCTTTTTGCCTAAGAGTTGGAACATGTTCTTTTTGTATATTTCAACACCTGGTTGATCAAATGGATTAATTTCAAGCAAGTAGGCACTCATCGCGCAAGCTCTCATAAAGAAATAATAAAGATAGCCAAGAACGTGAGCATCTAATTTTTCAATGTAAATAACGTTGCACGGAACTCCGCCTTCTTCGTGGGCTTTTAAGGTGCCCTCAAAAGCTTTTTGATTGATGAAAGCCAAGTTCTTTCCTGCAAGATAATTTAGACCATCGAGATCATCTAAAACGTTCGGTACTTCAACATCTTGATTAGGATTAATCACATTGATAATCGTTTCAAATAGTAATGGGGTACCATCTTGCACATATTGACCCAAAGAATGTAAGTCGGTCGAAAAAGTTGCACTTGCTGGGAACAAACCCAAGTGGTTCTTTCCTTCAGATTCGCCAAAAAGTTGTTTTAGCCATTCACTAATTTGACTCATTTGTGGTTCATACGTAACATACATTTCCACAGGTTTATTATGGCGATACATATAATCGCGCATAACGGCATATTGATAGCATTCGTTAACTTTTAGTGGCGCATCTTGAATAAATTCTCTTGCCTTACTGGCACCAAGAAGCATTGCTTCAATATCGATGTTAGCACAAGCCAATGGGAACAAACCTACAGCCGTAAAAACACTATAGCGACCGCCGATGTCATCTGGCAAAACATATGTCTTATAGCCTTCGATATCAGACAATTTTCTTAAAGCTCCGCTAGTTTTGCTGGTTGTGGCAAAAATGGCTTTGCGCGCTTCTTTTTTGCCGACTGCATTTTCAAGTAACTGTTTTAATAATCTAAAAGCAACACTTGTTTCGGTAGTGGTGCCACTTTTCGAAATCACGTTAATCGCAAATTTTTTATCTTTAAGATAACTAAGTACTTGTGCTGTATAGTTTGGGGAAAATGTTTGTCCCATAAAAATAATTTCTAATTTGTCATTATTTTTCAATCCGTTTAAGGCTTCGATAGCACTTCTAGCCCCTAAATACGAACCACCAATTCCGCAGACGACGAGCACTTCAAAGTTTTCTCTTACGTATTTGGCATCTTCTAAAATGGCCTTGATTTCATCCCTGTCATAATTAATAGGCCAATCAACCCAACCCAAAAAGTCGTTTCCAAGACCGGTTTTGTTTTTAATCATGTCGTTGATAGCTACCACTTTATGCTGATAACTATTAATAATTTCTTCATCAATTAATTTGTTTAATTTGACTTTTAACATCATTTAATCTTATTCTCAATTTCTTCGTATGCTTGTTTGATCCATTCATCTAACTTCTCTTTAAGAGGTAAAAACTCATTATCACTCATCACTGGCGCACTGCGTTTGTTGACGTGCGAAGAATATGACTCTTCAGTCGGTACTTGTTTGAATGAGACTCTTAAAAAGCCATTGTCATCATCTATGGAGAGAATCTTTACTTTGATTTGATCACCAATTGTGCCATACCTTTCAATGTCCCTGATGTAAGAATCGGAAATCTCGCTGATATGCAACAAACCGGTAACACCACCCTCGAACTCCATGAGTAACGCATACGGCTTAACGTTGTAAACTTTGCCGATAATGATTTGACCAACTTGATACTTCATAAAATACTATATATGAAAATAATATCATCGTAAAAAAATAAAAGGTAGAAGAAACTACCTATTTATTTGCTAAAACTTTTTCTTTTCGCTCTAGTTTTTCAGTAACAGAAATGAGATCAATGAGCATTTTAATGACTTTGTCAATCTCGCTGTTGGCGGTATAATCCGCCTCAACAACAAAGTCACAACGTTTGTCATTATAGATTTGTTTGACAACTTCTTTATTGTCTTCGGGATGAACAGCAATACTATGACCGCCATTCTTTTTAACTAAAGTCATGGAAGCGATGTCAGTCATTCCATCGCCCACATAAATGATGTTGCGATATGGAACGCGCAAACTTGGAGCTTTTTCATTTACCCCCTCATCATCAGTGGCCTTAATGGCCCCTTTAGCTACTCGGAAGAAAAACTGTGTTTTTTGGGTGTAATTAATAGCCATTTTTGGCCAAACTGCTTCGCCTGTTTCATCGAAGAGAAACTCACATCCGTAAACTTGTTTGAATTCATGATAGATAGCGCTCCCTTCAACAATTTCTTTAGTGCCAGAAGAAACGAGATAGTGTTCAACTAAAACCCCTTTTTCTGCGGCATAATCGTTGATGCGCTTAAACCAGGAAATAACTCCTGGAAAAAATTTAATGTTTTTTCCGCATTCTTTTAGATAATCTTTAGTAATTTTAATGCCTTTTTCTTTGGCAATCTTAACCATGCAATACATATAGGAAAGAATTCTCTCCATTTCGTATTTGCTAGCAATCTTGGCAGTTTCTGCCCAAAATTGTTCTGGTTTCATTCCCAAATTAGGAATGAATGTATAGTTTTGCATGTCGGTAGTCGACAAGGTTTTGTCAAAATCATAGAGTATGGCCACGATGGGTCGATTCATAATGATGCCCTCCATGCTAAATTATAGCATAAATACGTAAGTATTAGTCAAATTTGCACTATAAAATGGCTAAAAATGTGTTAAAATCTACTATATGGATTTATTTTTACTCATTACGTTGAATGTCGCGATTGCTTTGGCAGTCCTCTATGCTTTAATTGTGATATTTGATGTTGCTTTTGTCGCCTCATTTTGTTCCATTCTTTCACATCATGATCACGATTTATTCATGATTTTAACTAGCAAAAAGGATGCATGTTTAAAACTCATCGATTTATTAAGTAGCAAGAATGTTAAAATGGACAAGAAAAAAATTGATGCTTTGACCAATTTTGATTTAAAGAGGATTGAACATCAAGATGGAGAAGACGCAAAATTAGCTAGAGAAGAACTTTCATCCTTAGTCGATTACTTTCTTTCACTATGCCGTGATAACAAGGATATCAAGAATTTAGATTCATTTCTTTTGATTGAAAATAATCTTAATGAACTAACAACTCTTTACGTTAATCATGTGGTTATGTATAACGCTGATGTCCTTGGCTTTAACTTTTGGATTTCATTTTATCCAACGCGCTATATATATAAGATTTTGAAGTTCAAGAAAAAGAATCTTATCTCTTAAATGTTATAAGCTATATTTGGACAAAGTCTGCCGTTGCTTCCAATGGCCTTTTGTCATATTTTGGAACAATATTTACACTACATTCTTAGGAAGTAAATTGATTGTTTTTACTAAAAAACATGATTTTGAGCAAATCAAACACAAAAATTATTATTTAAAAACAAGGAAATACTGTGACGACAATCACAATTAAAGTAAAACCGGCAATATTTATACTGTTGGTAAAATTATTGCAATATGGAGTAGATAATCAATAAAAGTAAATGTAGGGTAAACTTGTTCAATTTAAATTATTGTCTTTTTGCATGTGCTTTATTTAAAATGGTGTTAAAATTAGAAAAACACGAGGAAAACACACTATGAGCAAACAAGCAATTAAATTTAGTCAATATCCATTCGAGGTTCCAAATGAAAAGAAAGTCGTGGCCAGATTGGAAAAGTTTGTCGCTGAACTAACAGCGGCCAAAACCGCCAAAGAAGCTGAAGCGGTGATTAAGAAAATCAATAAATATAGTGAGATGTTAGACACGCAAATCAGTGTCATTTATGTCAAATATTCATGTGACACCCGTAATGAAGAATATAAGAATGCACAAGATAGAGTCGATGAATTCACCCCAGTCTTAAGCAAATATTACAATCAAATAATCAAAATTTTAACTTCGGCGCCATATCGTCCTGAGTTAGAAAAAAAATTCGGAACTTTCTTATTTAAGAAATACGATGCCTCTTTAAAGACTTTTGATGAAAAGATTATTCCTGAATTAGTCAAAGAAAGCAAACTAACCAGTGAATACGACATGATTTTTGGTGGCGCACAAATTGAATTTGGCGGTCAAACCCTTAATCTTTCCCAATTAGGAAAATACATGCAAGATAAAGATCGCAAAGTGAGAAAAGCAGCTGCACAAGCCATGGATAACTGGCTCAAAGAAAATGAACCACGCATCGCGGAGATTTATGATGAACTAGTTCATCTACGCCACGATATGGCACTTAAACTAGGTTTTAGTAACTTTATTGAACTTGCCTATTTAAGACTCGGTAGAACTGATTATGACGCCACTATGGTTGCAAACTATCGTAAACAAATTTATGAAGAAGTGGTGCCGTTATGTCAAAAACTATATAAAACTCAAATGAAAAACTTGGGCATTAGAAAGCCACAATACTATGATTACAATCTCATGTTCGCCAGCGGTAATCCATTACCAGCAGGCGATAAGGCTTACTTAGTGAAAGTGGCACAAGCAATGTATGCAGACTTAGGCTCTGAAAGCAAAGAGTTCTTTGACTTTATGATTGAAAACGAATTAATGGATTTAGAAGCAAGAGCAGGAAAAGCACCAGGTGGTTATTGCACTTATTTCCCTCTATTTAAGTCTCCATTTATCTTCTCCAACTTTAACGGCACACAAGGTGACGTTGGTGTTTTAACTCACGAAGGCGGTCACGCTTTCCAAGCATATTTAAGCAAGGACATAAAAGTTCCAGAATATCGTACTCCTACATTAGAAAGTTGTGAAATTCACTCGATGAGTATGGAATTCTTCGCATGGCCATACGCCAAAGACTTCTTTGGAAAAGATGCTGATAAATATGAATTTTCACACCTCGCGGATTCGATCCAATTTTTACCTTATGGTATTACTATTGATGAATTCCAACATTGGGTTTATGAACATCCAAATGCCTCACATGAAGAAAGATGTGTTGCATTCCACGAAATCGAAGCGCGTTATACTCCTCATAAGAAATATGATGACACACCAACTTTAGCTAGAGGTACTTACTGGCTTAGACAATCTCATGTCTTTGGTGCACCGTTTTATTATATTGATTACACCCTTGCACAAGTTGTGGCCTTTCAATTTGCCGTTGAGAATATGAAAAACCACGAAAAGACTTGGAAGAAGTACATTAAACTTTGTAAGTGTGGTGGTAAATATCCGTTCCTAGAACTTTTAAAGAAAAATGGATTAAGAAACCCCTTCGAAAATGGAAACATTCGCAAGGTGGTCAAACCACTAGCCAAAGTCCTCAAAACATTCGATATTTCTAAAATGTAACAAAAAAATACCAAGCAAAATCTTGGTATTTTTCTTTTGTTCTCTAGGCACAAAAAAACTTCCATTTCTGGAAGCTAATTCAGTATAGTGATGGTGCGCGAGATGAGAATCGAACTCACACAGGAATCCTATACGCCCCTCAAACGTACGCGTCTACCAGTTCCGCCACTCGCGCATCAAACTGCTTGATTATTTTAGAATAATCGAACCATAAAAGACAAGCATTAAATTAAGTAAAACATTAATAGTGTTTATTTACTTGGAAGATTGCCTTTAGATTTGATATATAAACCATAACCATATAAGCACAAACTAGAAACAGTAGCCAATATTCCAAGCACAGTGTAGATAATAACCATTAAGTCATTCGTAGTACCGTATATTTCGATTACACCAATAAATACCGAACGGAGTGTCCAAATTGCCACCCCAAAGTTATAAATATAAAATGGCAAAAAGCCAGGTAAATACTTTATTGGAACAAAAGCAAAAATCGCGCATATTCCTGTGCCAAGTAACAGTGGATATAGCCATGCAAGTTGCATAGAAAGTGAATAAACACCTAAACTAAAGTGTTCGTATACTATACCAAAGATGGCCGTAAATACGGTCGCACCAGCATATATCCACATGCTACGAAAAAATGCTTTTTTATTTTCCGATATAAACAATGTCACTGATTTTCCTCTGCTGAATCGTTTCGTTTGCCCCCCAACCAGTTGGTTGCACGGGCTTATTGACTAGGTGGTTATGGAAATACATTGTTGAAGAACCGCCACCATCTAAATTATAAGCGATATAACAATGCCAATCTTTCATAATTTGTGCTACTTCATATAACTTAAAACCATAGCTTTCTTTTGTGCGACCATCAGAAACCATAAAAATATAATGTAAAGGAGAAATAATTCCAATCGCAGTTCTTTGATTTGTGGCCATTGATTTGTTGTCTACTTCTTGATCGGGAGTAACGACTATTTCATTATTAACTATTAAACCAGGACCGAATGAAAATACTTGCCACGCGCCAGATTCGGCCACACTTCTTAATGATTTATCGGCTTCTTTGAATACTTCAAAAGTACCGTTACTATAAATTGCCAAATCCTCGGCTTTTGATCGTGCCGATTCCCTTAAAACGAATCCATTACGTAAGACGTAACCTTTTTCCTGCGCGCCATAATAGTCGCCATTAATTGCTAATATTCCATTATTAGCCTTAGAAATATCGGAGGTTCTTTCTTCGATGTTTTGACCAAACGTGTTTTTTGCTAAAGCAGTCTTAAAGTATTGCAAACTCTTTAAACGAATGTCAGCAACATAATAATTCGTGGTATCGGCTTCATCTCTCAAACGATGAATTCTAATATAAATATCTTGATCGGAATAAACATCATCGTCATATACCACTTCATCAGTAAATAATGCCGCTCTTTCTTCAGGGGTCAAATCTTCATAATAGTTTGGTTGGACTGGATTATTTGATGAACTATTTTGCGAAGAAGAAGGTTCGGAAGTTGATGAACCATTGGAAGAAGATGCACTTGAGCTCGAGGAAGGTAAATAAATACTCGGATTATCAAAAGAAAAACTAATATTACTATTAATATCAACGTTACGCTGATTTTTGACCACAATGAAAGTATCTAACACAGAATAGGTGCTAAAACCAACACAACTAAGCGTTAATGCCAAAAACGTGACCAATTTTTTCATTTTATTCTTTTCCTGAAAACAAATAATCTTTGGATGACCCAACTCAGGGTGAACATGATGACTTCAACGATGGCTTTTGCGCCATATTCGTTGAGATGGGCATACTCAACGAGTAGCCACAATAATAGTGTATCACATCCTAAAATAAAGATGGCTAACGCCACATATTTTAATATAGCCTTCCATAATTTTGTATTGCTTTGGAAAACAAATTTATAATTAATAGCGAAATTTACTGAAGCGGAAATAACTCTTGCAATGACATTACAAGCGATGAGCCAATAAACCCAGTCAACTTTGATAGAATTTAACAAAGAAAAAATGGAATAGTCAACCAAAAAACCGATTAAAGAAGATACAGAAAATTTAAGTACTTCTTTAAAAATACGTACTGAGTCTTTTAATGGGTTATAGTGTGAACCGCTATTATTGTCAATATAAATGGTGGCAATTTTCACTTCTTCAATTTGAATCTTATGTCTCACTGCTGAAAGCAATACATTCATTTCATATTCATAACGTTCGCCTTTGGTGTTAATTAACAACTTTAAAAGCGAAGAAGAAAATGCCCTTAAACCAGTTTGTGTATCATAAATGCGATGGTGGGTAGAAAGCGAAAAAGTGGTCCGCGCTAAAAAGTTGCCGATACGACTTCTTAAAGGAGCTTTTTTATCAAAATAACGCGAACCAATAACCATGGTGTTTTGCTTTTTGTCGCATTCTAAAGTAATTTTATATGCATCTTCAGCCTTATGTTGACCATCAGAATCAAGAGTGACGATTGTACTATCTTCTTTGAAGTGTTCGAAAATATAAGAAAAACCATGTTTCAAAGCATAGCCTTTGCCATGGTTTTTTTCATAACTTAAATATGTTACTTCTTGAGGCAGCTTAGCGAAAATCTCATCAAATTGTGGACCGCTACCATCGTTGACAACAACAATTTCAAAATCAAATTTTTGAAGGTCCTTAATCACTCCGAGCAATTTATCATCGGGTTCAAAGGACGGAACTAAGGCAATATGTTTTTTCATAAGCTTTGAGTATTATAAAGTTTATTACTCTAAAGAGAAAGTAAAATAATACTTTTTATAATAGATAACCATGCGATAAGTGAAAATTAACACTTACGCGGGATTATTGTTGTTCCTATTCTTATAGAGAATATATTTTCGTGTAAAATAATTCCAAACTAAACCGATTAGTGTTTTTAGGAAGAAGGCTAATACAAATAGCCAAAAAACAAAGTAGCCCCAAAAATTAAATTGCAATAAATAGTCAATTGAAATCGAATTAATATTAGCGTTCATCGTTGAATCAAAAACGATGCGACATAATTCATATGTTCCATAACTTAGGCCATAAGCAATGGCAGAAAAAATGACAAATAAAATTATAAATTTTACAGATTTTGTGACGTTTTCTTTTTGTTTCCCCTTAAAAACCCAATAAGTTGATAAAAGGTAATTAAGAATAACTCCGACAATAAAACCCGCAAGTAACGATAGGGCAGATTGAATGGTAATTGGCGCCGTTTTCAAAATCATCAAAAATAAAGAAGTAGTTAAAAAATCAGCCGCTGCGCATATAACACCAGTAATTAAAAATCTGAATAATTCACTGGAAAAAGAAACAGAATTAGATTTTTTCATATATTAAATCCCCAACGCTTTAGAAAACACTTCAATCCACAAGAAGAAATAAGCTGATAAAGTGATAATGTCAACCAAAGTAGTAGTTAAAGGGCCACACATAACCGCGGGATCAATTTTAATTTTTTTGGCAAAAAATGGAAGTGCGCCACCAACCAAGCGAGAAACGATCATCGTCACAAACAATGTGCAAGATACTAAGGCTGCAAGCATAAGTTTAACTGCAATTTCGGAATTTCCAATCGGTAAGTTTTGCATTGCATCGCCTACGTCAACAATGCCAATAGTCATTTCAAAAAGCAACCAACCGAAAGTAAATATCGCCACTACCATGCCAACTAATGCAGCCACACGTAGTTCCTTCCACATCACGCGTTTGAAGTCACCCTTACTAAATTCTTGCAAAGAAATCGAACGAACAATCATTGTTGTGGTTTGTCCGCCAGCGTTTCCGCCTGCATCCATTAATAATGGAGTAAATACTGATAATATTGCAAATTTTGCAATTTCGGTTTGAAAGCCAGAAAGAATCCAAGTGGAAAATATTTGCAATACCATCAGCGCTAAAATCCAAGGTACACATTTTAAAACGATATGGAAAACAGGAGTCTTTAAGTAAGGCTCATCCATCGTAGAAATTTGATTTAATAAAGCAATATCTTCGTTGGCTTCTTCAACGATGATATCAACAACGTCGTCAATAGTAATAATACCGACAATTTTGTTTTCATTATTAACAACTGCAAGTGCAGTCAAGTCATAACGTTTGAAAATGTTTGCCACTTCTTCTTGGTCATCGTTGACATTACAAGTCACGAAGTCGCGGTTCATGATTTCGCTTAATATTTCATCGTCTTTAGCAAAAATTAAATCATCTAAGTCGATTATACCTTTGATGTTTCTTTGGTTATCTCTAACAAAGATAGTGTAGATAGTTTCAACATTGCGGCCTTTTTGTCTAATTAATTGTAGAGCATCTTTAACGGTTAGATTCTCTTTTAAGCCAAGATATTCAGTGGTCATTACCGAGCCCGCAGTATATTCCTTGTAGTTTAAAAGTGTGTTGACGTCTTTTCTTAAATCTGCAGGACAAGCTTTCAAAATTCGGCTAGTGACGTTCGCTGGCATTTCTTCAATAGCGTCAACAATATCGTCAGCGAAAGAGTTATTTAACAATTCCACTAGTTGTTTATCAGTGAAAGCATTAATGATCGTTTCTTGTTGATCACTAGTTAATTCGGTAAAGAAATCGCCAGTATATTCAGTCGATACAGTTCTAAAGATGAAAAGAAAAACTGCGGCATCATCAACACCATCTAACGACTCAGCAATATCGATATTAGGAATCGTCTCAAATATTTCTTTGATCTCGCTGGCATTACGATTTTTGATAGCATCAAGTATACGTTCACGTAATAACAATTTCTCTTGTTCCATAAAAAAGCCTCGACTTAATCTTGCATATAAAAACTCTTTTTGCAACCAAAAATGAACATTTATTTCATTTTATAATGAATTCCAAATTGGTATTTGTTAGAATACTAATCGCAAGAAAGAAGGAAGTATTGATGAAGAAAATTTTACTTGAAACTAGTGCTCGCCACATTCATATCACAGAAGAGCATTTTCATATCTTGTTTGGTAAGGATGCAAAATTAGAAGTTAGAGCCCCGTTATCACAACCAGGTGAATTTGTTAGCACTTCTCGTTTAGATGTAGTCGGTCCAAAAAGAACGATTCCAAACGTTTCAATTTTAGGACCATTTAGAAAAGCCACACAAGTGGAGGTTAGTATGACTGATGCAAGAACGTTAGGGACTCCGATTGTTATTAGAGAATCAGGTTCTATCGTTGGTTCAGCACCAATCAAGTTAATTGGTCCTGTTGGCGAATTAGACATTCCAGAAGGTTGCATCGTTGCTAAAAGACATGTTCACATGACCCCAGCTGATGCTGAACTATTTGGTGTGAAAAATGGCGATGTCGTTTCCCTAAAAGTTGAAACTCCTGAAAGAAGTTTAATTTTTGGTGATGTTGTTGTTCGCGTAAGAGAAACGTTTGCTTTGGCCGCTCACATAGATACCGATGAAGCAAATGCTGCAGGTTGCTTTGGCGAAGTTTATGCCACTTTAATTAAATAAATATGGCTGAATTAACGTTTAAACCAAATAATGTATGCTGCCGTGAAATGACCATTCAATATGAAAATGGTATTGTCACACACGCTGAGTTTATTGGTGGCTGCAATGGCAATTTACAAGCAATTTGTCGTTTGGTTGAAGGAATGGAAGTTGCCGATGTTGTTAAAAAACTCGAAGGAATTAAATGCCGTGGTTCACGCGATGGCTTAACTTCTTGCCCTGACCAACTCGCTAAAGCACTACAAAACAACAATCTGTAATTGTTTTATTAAATAAATAGTCTATAATTATTTTTGCTTATCCCGAATTGCGCAACGGAGAACGAAAAAGCGCAATGGCAACTCTCGTAAGAGTAAGTGCTCTTCTCTAGCAAGGTTCCCACAACCTTGAACGATAAGTTGAAGGAAAATATGATAACCCTTCCTAATGTGGGAGGGTTTTGTTTATTTCGAGGAAAATTATCATGCCAAAAGAAAAAATTTTATTTACATCCGAATCAGTTAGTGAAGGTCACCCAGATAAAGTGTGTGACCAAATTGCCGATGCTATTTTAGATGCATGTTTAAAAGAAGACAAAGACGCGCGAGTTGCTTGCGAAGTGTTCGCCAGCAATAACTTCATTCTAATCGGTGGCGAAATCACCTGCAAAACACAACCAAACTATGAGCAAATTGCTAAAGACGTTTTAAAAGATATTGGTTATGATCGCTACGAATTAGGTACTGATTATCGAAATGTAGAAGTACAAGTAAAGGTTAAAGAACAATCCCCAGATATCGCAAAAGGTGTTAATAAAGCAAAACCAGAAGAGGTCGGCGCGGGTGACCAAGGAATCATGTTTGGTTACGCCACTGATGAAACAGAAGGTTATATGCCTTTAGCCATTTCAATTGCTCATAAACTAGTAAGAGAAGCTACAGCCCAAAGAAAAGCTGGCGTCTTCAAAAATGCTCGTCCTGATATGAAATCGCAAGTCACAATCGACTACACTGACCCAAACAACATCAAAATTGACACAATATTAATGTCTATTCAACATGATGATAATATCGACATGGATACATTTAAAAATTATGTAATTGAAAACATCATGAAAAAAGTTGCTTTATCTTTTGGATTAAATACTGATTTTAAGATTTTTATCAATCCAACCGGCACATTTGTCATCGGTGGTCCAACAGGTGATACTGGTGTCACTGGCAGAAAAATTATCGTCGACACATATGGTGGCACTTGCGAACATGGTGGAGGCGCTTTCTCGGGTAAAGATCCAACAAAAGTTGATCGTTCAGCAGCATATATGGCACGTTATATTGCCAAAAATTTAGTTGCGGCAGGTGTCGCTAAAAGACTACGTGTACAATTAAGCTATGCAATCGGTATCCCAGAACCACTATCTATCAATGTTAGAACATATAAAACCGCCAACTATACCGATGATGAAATACTGACGATTATAAAAAAAGTATTCGATTGTCGTCCAGGGATGATCATTGAACAATTTTCACTAAATAAGCCATCTTTTAAATATCGCGAATTAACCAATTATGGCCATTTTGGACGTCCTGATCTTGATTTGCCTTGGGAACACCTCGACAAGGTGGATGAAATAAAAAAACTTCTTGCATCTAATTTGTAATTCAAAGCTGATATTCGTGTATAATAAAAGTGATTAAAAACTTCTGTTTCATAATTTGGAAGGAGGTTACACATATGAAATACCAAATTATCGGCAAAAACATCCCAGTGACAGACGCAATATCTTCCACTATTAAGAAGAAGATGTCCAGAATGGAGAAGTTTTTTCTTATTAATGAAGAAGTCGAATGCCGAGCTGTCATTAGCATTCATGGCCAAGCCCAAAAAATTGAAATTACCATTTTCCTCCCTATGTATCCTTTACGCGCGGAAGTAGAGCACGAAGATCTATATGCCGCAATCGACCTTGCGGTTGATAAACTTGTAGGTCAAATGCGCAAACTCAAAACTCGCATGGAACGCAATAATGATCGCGAATCATTTGCTCGCAACGTGCAATTTCTAGAAGACGCTGAAAACAATAAAGACAAAGACGAAAAAGACATTATCGTTAGAGCCAAATCATATTACTTGCAACCAATGAAAATTGAAGAAGCTATTACGAGAATGGAAGCTCTTGGTCACGATTTCTTTCTTTATTTAGACAAAGATGATGACCGCGTCAGTGTCGTCTATATTCGTCGCGAAGGCGGATATGGTGTCATCCAAGCGGAAAATCAAATTGCCTAATATTTTATTTATAAAATACTAGTCTCATAAAACGTACACTATAATAATGCTTGTTTAATCATGCGAAAAGTTGATGAAATATTTTTATACATGTGTATAATAATAACGCATGGCAAAACTATTAGCTGTTGATTTAGATGGAACATTATTCTATCCAAAGCGTATTAAAAAGTGCATTCCTAAGAAAAATGTCCTCTTCCTAAGGCGCTGGATCGACGCCGGCAACAAAGTAGTGCTGGTTACTTCCCGTTCCTCCCAATTCACTGGACGTTTAAAAGAAGAGATTCAACGACCAGTTGATTTCATTACGTGCTGTTCTAGTCAAATCATCGCTAACGATAAGGTCATTTATGAGAATTGGATGCCAAACGAAGAGTTAGCACAAATTTTGAAAAAAATCGAAATAAACTACGAGCCAATTGCTTTTTTAATGACGACTGAAAACCACTCCTGCATTATTAAATATAATCG
>JAAYCD010000093.1 GCA_012744375.1 Erysipelotrichaceae bacterium
GTTTGTGAATTATTTTATTGGGCTTGTGTGCTTTGTACTTTTCTTGCTTCAAGTATTTCACGGTCTTCTTTTGAATATTTTTCAACATTCATGAAGATAAACATCAAAGCGATAATTGCATAGCAAATGGTTTCGCCACCGAAGAAGACCCAAGTCATCGCTGTTGCCACTTCTGGACTTGTCATGCCAGCAACGGTTGATTCATAACCAACTGCGGATAAAACACCAGAAATAATGCCATTAGCAATACCAGTCATTCCGACCATGATTGCTCCATATAACGCCATGGACAAACCATCAGAACGGATGCCGTGTTTTGCTTCTTGGTGATCAGAAACGTCTGCCAATAAAGCAAGGGAAATATACATAGCAGGAGCGCCACCTAAAGCTTTAATGACAAAAGCAACGATTGCTAAAATGAAGTTATCACCAGCAATAATGCCCAAGACACCACCGATAACAGCGATGAAACCGCCGAGAAGAATTAATTTACCTTTGCCAATTTTGTTGGATAATGGCCAACAAACAACCATACCAAGCGCGGTTGGAATAGCGCCGATAATGGCTAATAAACCTGATTTTGCGCCACCTAAGTCATTAACTTCTTTAATAGTTTGATTAATATCACCAGATAAACCCCAAAGGGCGTTGCAATAATATAATTGCGCGCAGTTTTTAAGCATGCCACCTAATTGGTATAAGAAGAAGAAAACAATCATGATCCACCAGAATTTATCTTTGGAGCAGATTCTCCATTGTTGTCTAACACCAACTTTGTTGGCCGCTTCTTCTTCAGCGGTTTGGTGAGAAGAGATTTCAAGTTGTTCTTCGCTAATTCTTTCACGCGTGAAAGCGAATTCTAAAATAGTACCGATAATGGTGATGATAACTAATACGAGAGCGACCCATTTTAACACCTCGTACGCTCTTGTTGGTTCATCGAAGATAGTGCCGATAAAGAATGGTAAAGCCATGGTACAAACGCCCATTGCGCCTAAAATTGCTGCGTTAGATAAGGTGGCCAATAAGCCCCTTGCTTTACTATCACGAGTAGATAAACCGACTAATGCGGAGTGAGAGGCATAATAAAGTGGATAGCCAACGGAAAAATATAAATTGTAACCGATAGCAACCATGATACAGGTAATAAGACCATTTTCATTAATGCCACTTGATGCTTTCATCGGAGTGAAGAAGAAGATGACGAAGAAAGCTAACACTAATAATGGCAAACTAATTAATAATAATGGTCTAGCTCTGCCAGCTTTAGTGTTGTACTTGTTTATCAATCTACCGACTACAAGGTTTCCAGTAACTACGAGAACAACTGATAAAACTTGTAACAAGATTAAGAAAACCGGTGCCCAAGAAGATAAACCCAAAACATCGGTGTAGTATTTTTGTAAATAACTTGCGATGAATGAGTTACTAACCAAAGCTAAAATTGGGCCAACTAAATAGCCCAACGCACCTTCTGGAAATAGCTTTGCATTGTTTTTGTCGACTCTTGCTCTAAATAGAGGCTTGTCGAAGATAGAAGACTTCATAAGAATCTTTTCCTTTCCTTTTCCAGATATGTAAATATATCTTAATCAATATATTACACTTATGAATGTTTTGCAATTGTCAAAATGGCGCAAAATTGCCATAATTCAGCATAAAATTGAAAAAGATTTATTAATTTCCATTAATAATTAATCAGCCTATTGAATGAATGCGTTATAAAAAAACTCCCTTATTTGAGAGCTTTATTGATATCGAAGGGAAAACGTTTAATGCTAATCATTTTCACAACAAAAGGAGTAATACCTTTTACGGTAATGGATACAATGTGTTTATCGTGCATCAAAGAGCGACATTGATAATCTACTCCCTTATATGTTTTGATACCGTTAAGTGGTAAACTCGGCACTTCTTTAATCTTGTTAATTGTGACGCCCATGCATTTAATTAAGCTTTCTTTAGCGCACCATAAGTAATAAAAATCTTCGTGATTTTTCAATAACTTAGTTTCAGCTACATTAAATATTTTATTTAAGACTGACATATCACGCAAAGTAACTTCTTCAATGTCAACACCAACCTCACTTTCGGCAATAGCCATCACCAAATATTTACCCGAATGAGAAATATTGAAGTGAGGAGCAACGTCAAAATAAGGTTTGCCAAACATATTAGTTTTTTCTTCGCTTTTCGATAGTTGATTTTTTAAGTATGACGAAATAAGCGATCGTAACTGGTCGACTTCTTTAACACATCTCTTTATTTTAGTTTGTTGAGTTTCATTGAGTGTTTTGAGAAGATCGCTTTTATACTTTTTTGCGAGATTGATGTCAACGATTAATAAGTGTACTACAGCCATAGTTTCATCATAGGCTAGGCAAATTAATAATTAAAGATTTTAGCGCAAAAAGATATAAACTTTGTCAGGAAATCTATATACTACTAATGGTTGATAATATGAAACAAAATGTTGGCGTTTTATTACCAGTCTCGGCCTTACCTGGAAAGCATGGTATTGGTGACTTTTCTCGTTGTGCGTATGCTTTTGTTGACTGGCTAAAAATTAGCAATTATCATTACTGGCAAATCCTCCCTCTTAATCCTCTTGGCCCGGGAGATTCGCCATATGTTTCAGTGTGCAGCGAAGCCATCGATATACGTTACATCGACCTAGATTACTTGGTGAAAATAAAGCTATTAGATAGTGTCCCAACTTATAAACCAAATAGTCAATCTATCGACTATAATGGTGTTCAAAGGTTCAAAGAAAAGTACTTAAAGAAGGCATTTTCTCGTTTGAAAAATAAGCCATACGGGTATCAAAAATTCAAAAACGAAAATCCATGGGTAGAACGCTATTCGCGCTTTCTTATCTTGCAAAAACTAAACAAGTTCAAACCATGGAATGAATGGACTATTTTTGAGATTAATAATAAGCAAAATATTGAATTTAATTTCCATATTTGGTGCCAATTTATTGCGGCAAAATTGTGGAAAAAAATATTTAATTTTGCAAATAAAAATAATGTGCAAATAATTGCAGATTGTCCATTCTATGTTGGCTTTGATAGCGTTGATTGCTACTTTAATAAAGAAGTGTTTGAATTAGACGAAAATAACTACCCGTCCCTAGTATCTGGGTGCCCCCCTGACGCCTTTTCTGATACTGGACAACTATGGGGAACGCCAGTATATAATTTTGAAAAAATGAAAAATAATAATTATGATTTTTTAATTAATAGAATTTATTTTTTGGCAAACAAATGTAATATTTTACGTTTAGATCACTTCCGTGCTTTTGATACTTATTGTGTTATTCCAGCCTCTGACAAAAACGCCTTACGTGGACAATGGTTAGTTGGTCCAAGAGAGCACTTTTTTGATCGACTTTTTTCCCTATACCCAAACATAAAATTAATCGCCGAAGATTTGGGTATACTTTTCGAGAGTGTTCACGAATTAAGAGATGCTTATCATCTTCCAGGGATGCGCGTCATTCAATTTAATATTTTTGACACCGAACCGAGCAACCAACATTTTGTTCTTTATCCAGGTACACACGATAACCAAACTCTTTTTGGCTGGCTTAAATCACTTGATGAACAAACCATTAATCGACTTAAAGAAAAGTTAAATTTTCCAAATGATTTATATTCCGCGTTATTTGATTTTATTTGGAACGCAAATAGTTTCATTACCATTTTTCCATTACAAGATTTGTTGAAATTAGATAATCGCGCAAGAATAAACACCCCTGGAACAGTAGGAAAACCGAATTGGTGCTTCAAATTGCGCGACATGTCTTGGCAAAAGAAGATTAAATGTGGATACAATAAAATATAATTAAACATAAAAAAACATTCATTTGAGTTAAGGATTAATATGCTATTATAGTTTTATGAAAAGAAAAATATCAGCCTTATTAGTGTCATCATTTTTATTATTAAGCGCTTGCAATGGACAAAACAAAACATACGATTCCAGCGATTACATTCTTGAACTTCCATATCAAGAAAACTTCCGCGTTTTGCAATTAACCGATTTACACATTGCCGACAAGGACAATCAAGATTTACATTTTGATTTCATGGATATTACCATCAACGAATCTCGCCCCGATTTAATTGTAGTTACGGGTGATGTATTTACTTTTGCTTCTAAAGGAACGGCGAGAAGACTATGCAATTATTTGGATAGTTATGATGTTCCATGGACTGTGGTTTTTGGTAATCACGATGAACAATGTCTTTTTTCTATTGAATGGTTTTCCAACTATTTAACTAACTATGGCTCTAACTGCATCTTTAAGGATTTGCCAAACGATGATGTTTATGGAAACTGCAATTTCGTTATTAATTTAATGAAGAACAACACAATACATGAACAAATCATTCTCATGGATACAAATCGCTATAACTATAATGGTGTCTTTGGCTACGACCACGTTAAACAAAGCCAAATTGCTTGGTATGAGAAAATGGTAAACTATTCTACCTCACAAAATGGTGGTGTGATTGTTCCGTCTACTCTTTATTACCACATTCCACTTCCTGAAATAAATGAAGCTTGGGAAAAAGCACAAACCGGCCAAGATGGTGCGACGCTTGATTATGGTGAAAAAAGAGAAAAATCTTATCCGCCTGCTTATAATAGTGGTTTGTTTGATAAAATTGTTGAACTCGGTTCCACGAGGGCCATGTTTTTCGGTCATGATCATCTCAACAACTTCCGCATTACCTATAAAGGTGTAACTTTTGGTTATGGCATTAAGTCTACCGATAGAATTTATTATGCTGAAGATTTAATGGGTGGTAGAACCATGATTATTCATGATGACCATTCCTTAACATATGAAGAGCATTATCACACATATGACGAGGTAAACTATGATTAATAAGAAGTATTTAGTTATTGCTCTAGCCACTGTAGTTTTAATTGGTTCTTTGGCAACCTTTTATGGCTGTAACTATCTTTTTAGTGATATTTCAAACTACGCAACTGGCTCATCTTTAGTTAATATATTTGTCAATTTCCCAATCGTCATGTTTGCAGCCATGATGGTGAGCGCTCCATTATTTTTATTGCGTTTATATCAAAGACCAAAGACCATCAAGCGTTTAACTACTAATTATTTAATCATTGCTTTTATTCTTTCGCTTTTGGGGTTTGTTGGCGCTTTAGTTTCCGGAATCGTCGTTTATAAATCTTTCCTCAAACCTTATCCATTCCCAGGATATTTAATCATTGGTTTAATTTTTCACCTTATCGTTATGGTTAGTTCAGTTTTGCTTTATTTTTTAATCATCAAGCAACTCAAAGAGGATGAGGAAAAATTTAAAGTCACACCAAAATATGTTTTCTACACTTTTGGAATGTTTTTATTCATTAGTTTAATGTATAACCGTCTTGGTGGTTTGCTTCTTGCAGGCTTTTTCATGACATCAAGCACATGGTTATTAACTCTACCATTATATTTATGGCTGGTTATTCCTCTTGCTTTATTAACAATTAAAGCAATCTCTATTATTTTTAAGCCTATCAATTTATTGATTCCTTCTTTGGCGATAGGGGCTTTAAATATCATCATTTTTGTTCCCGTTATCTTTTTAACCCTAACCGACACATTATATGTTTCTTCAGTCTCCCCACTTATGCCATTAGAACGCCTTATCTCAATGCCAATCGAAACCATTGTGCACTTTATCATCATATTCAGTGTTTCCCTTGCATACGTGCTAAAAGAGAAGAAAAAACTAAATACCTAACATTAAAAGAAAGCCTAACAAATCAGTTAGGTTCTTTTTTTGATTAATAGCTGAACAATGATAATGGCAATTATTATTTTAATGATATCGAATGGTATATATGGGTAAACAGACACAAATAGTGCATTTTTAAAACTCATATCTAAGTACCAACAAAAGAAAGCGGTTCCGATGGCATAACATGCTATTAATGAAACCACACAGGCAATGCCCATCCTTATAACTGAATTTTTAATTTTTAGTTTATTTAAGAAGTATAAAAGAATAACGATTACTACAAAAGAAATCACATAACCGAAAGTTGGGGATATACCCACAGAAAATCCTGCATAAACTGGCAAGAATAAACCGATAAGCAAATATAACGCAGTAATAATTATCGCATCAAAAACTGAATATGCAGTAAGTCCAATAATAAAAACAAGCAGCAATTGTAAAGATAATTTGATGTTATCTCCTAACGGAACGGCAAACATGCCGATAACACAAAGAAACGCCAGCATAATGGCGTTTCTGGTTATTCTTTTTATCGCTATATAACGATCCATAATCGCGAAACCACTTTACTACACTTTCAAAAAGAAAAAACTACTTAGCATATATATCGATATAATCGAGATTTGAACAAGCATTTTTCGTGGTGAAAACAATTGTGTTTTGGCCAGAATTAAAGTTCACAGCCGCCACATCCCAGTTTGTCCAATAATGGAAGTTCCAATTCGCTCTTGTTTCTGTGACCCTAGGCAAAATAACGTTAATAATAGAATTCTCACCAACCACAGCGCTATTAATTTCTAGAGTAAAGAATTGATCGAATGTATAGTCGGCATCTTCCCTACGTGAAATACCTAATGTGATAATCGCTTGGCAATCTTTCGATGCCACATAAGTAAAAGCCAACTTTATATTAGGGTTCGGGTTAAGTTCGCTAACGTATTGCCCGCCATTATTTCCAGAAAGCACTTCGTCGGGCCTTAAGGAGCTTTTACCCTTTACTTGACCACCGCCTTCGCGAGCAGCATCTTCTGCTTCAAGTCGATAGGGAGTGACGCCTTGTTTAAAAGCATCCGCGGCTTGTTGCGGGGTTTGGTTTGGGCCAACGTTCCACCAGCCATCTGGATTTCCGCCTCCACCACCTGGATTTCCACCAGACCCTCCAGAATCGTATCCTTCCTTACCATTTTGTGTCCAAACAGGATGTGAGCTGTTAGCAGGAAGTAGTTCGCCATTATACATAGTGGTTAAATAAGCAACTCTTCTTTGAATCCATTGTTTTAATAGATCCTTGTTTTCCGCTTGTGTTTTTAAAGGGTGATAAATCGGACGGACTTCATTGTTACCAAGCCAACCGCCTTCATCAACGGTGTTTTTGCCTATGGTGTGAGGCCATTTTTCGAAGTTTTTCTTGTAATCTTCTACGTATAATTCAGCGCGATTGTCGAGGAATTGATAAGCTCTATTAAATAAATCAGCTTCTAATAATTCTTGCCATCTTGTTTGTACTTTTTGCATAAACCAATCTGCCTTGCATACTAATGCGAGCCATGGATTTGAAGAAAACGCTGCAAACATTTGTTCGGCACTTTCAACTGTATTAACTTTAAGTCCCAATGATGAGTCCCAATCCCAAGGACAATTCATAGTTAATAATTTGTTGCCCTCGGCAGACATATCTAACGAGAAATAGAATGAGCCACGACCAATATCAGCGTCGCAAGCAATTTCGTTGAGAATATAGGTGTTAACGAATGAATCAATATCGATTAATTTGCTTACCGCTTCTTCGGAAGAGGTGGCACTTGAATTAATCAAATCACCTGCAGTATTTAATTCTTGGTAGACTTTTGGACTGCTAGCAATCGCCTTATAAAGAGCAGTGTATGTATTTTTTACGCGTTTTTGTAAATATGTGACTTGTTGAGGGTTAGTAATTTCGCTAGCAATTGTATAACCATCTGCTGGTTCTTCTTCGCCAAGTAATCTATTACCTGCAAAAGTAGGAATATAATCGGTTTTTTTCATTTCAAAAGCATAATCGCCTTGGGCTTGAGCTTCTTTCCAATAAGAGTCGAGTTCAAAGAAATAACCGATATCAACGCCAGTGTATCCTTCTTTTGGTTCAT
Source organism: Erysipelotrichaceae bacterium (assembly GCA_012744375.1). Taxonomy (GTDB): domain Bacteria; phylum Bacillota_I; class Bacilli_A; order RFN20; family CAG-826; genus RUG14515. The sequence continues at coordinate 7,892 of JAAYCD010000093.1, forward strand.
TAATATCAACGCGGCCAGGATTAACTTCTTTGTTTTCTCCTAATAGGTACATGCCCCAGTAGTTGTTATTGATATATAAATGTACAGGAGTAAAATCCGGAACATAATATCCATCTAAAATTTTTTCAGCCATGAAATAAGTAACAGCATTACGAGACAAAGATGAATCTTTAACATCTGCTAACAAGACCCATTTCTTATATTTTTGTCCATTGTTCAAACCAAAGAAATTGGTTTTGGAGTCGAACTTAATACGGAACGGTTTCTTTTGATAGTTAGCAGTATAGTTACCTCTTACACGCATCTCTGCAACCGCATTTGTAATAACAAAATCCTCATCACAATTTGAGGTAGTAATTGTTCCAATTACTTCAGGTCTTGGATTAGTGGTCCTATTTGGTTTTGTAGCAAAATCTAAATTTTGGCCCTCAACTGTATTAAAAGTAACAATCGGAGCTTTTAACTCAGCATCCGTTGGTGGAACAAAATAACTGCTTGGCATTGGTCTAGCTGTAGAAGTGCTTTGCGCTTTGCTACTGCTATTGATAGAACTAGAAGCACGTGTTGAACTGCGATTAGAACTCGATGATTTAAGTGCTGAAGAGGTTTTGCTTGATTGTCCGTGTGATTGACTTGAGTTATCGATATTTGCGCACCCAACCATTAAAGTGGTTGCTACAAGCAACAAAAATAGTCTTTTAAACTTCATAATATTGGTCTCCTATACCTGTTAACTATATTATAAACCTTTATTACTAAACTAGTAAAATTATGAGTTTACCAATGACTATCGTGCGTTTTAAGACATTATGCAAATATTTGTTTAACGAAAAATGATGTTTTGTTATAATGATGGATAGGTATGGCGGTTCGTTTTCTCATCGTAAAACACCTCTCACTCGGTTTAGGTGTCTTAATAAAAAGAGAGCAACATGATGTTGGTCGCATCTTTTTTGCCGACGGACAAATTATCAAAGATGTTTTGCTTTCGCACCCATACATGTCTGTAGCGGATAACATGTCGTTAACTAAATTCGTATCGCTCGGACTTTTCGAAGGTTTGTTTGATGATGGAAATAAGAAAAAAGCTTTGTTGTATGTTGATAATGCAATTAAAGATATGCATATCAATGAAAACGAATGTTATGGTACGATTGTGGGAACTAAAGAATACTCGTTCAGAATTTCAATCGACAAGAATTCATTTATTAACCTATCTTGCACATGTCAGAAAGAAGGAACTTGCAAACATTTATATGCTGTTTTTCTTAAAATGAAACAGCTATTAGATCGCAGTCCAAATAAAACAGTTGCCAATCCAAATATCAACTCAAACGACGTTAAGGATATGCTTGAGAAGTATTTTTATGTCCGCAGTGGCGATAACATCCCACTGCTAAGTCGCTTAAATTTTCGCATCAAAACGTTTGACAAATGCCAACAGTTTGTTGAGTTACTCACCTCCTATTATCTTAGAGGCCAATATAAAGCCCGCGCCATCAACGATGTTTTAGCTCCTTTGTTTTTCAATCCAAACAATGAGAAAAATTTTATTGCTCTTCTAAATGTTGCTTCTACTGATAGTCAAAATATGATAAATGAAGCAAGAAACGTATATGTTTCGTTGAAAAATGATTTTGAAAAGAAAACATCTCCTACAAAAAAAGTTAATCTTTATCATATTATTTTATATCCTAACTGCAAAGCATTGGTGGAATTGCTTTCCCATGCATCCGATAATTTCAACGAAGAAAGATTAGCCAACCAAGTGATGGTGGAGTATTTAAAATTCCAAGATTTAACAATTGAGGATATATCCTTGCTCAAAGGAGCATTTTTGTTTCAGATGAATCATCATTATTATGTCTCAGATATTATGAATGGTCCGGCTAAATCATTTCTCGGGACATATCTATTGCTTTTTGATGAATTGCCTTTAAACGACAACAAGATTAAGCAAATTCCTTTTGAGTATTTCCTACGAGTTTCCTCTTTTAGCAACGACAAGAGTCGTTACATTCCAATTGTTTACAATAATTTTGATGATATAAAAGAGGAATATTACCCTACATTAATTGAACTACTTATCGGTGTTGCGTTACAACATGATTTCGTAGATGAGCGCGTTATTCGTCTTGCGATCGAACTCAGCAAAAAAATTCCCGATTCAACGTTTATTAATGAACTAGTAGAAGCTAATATTAGAAGACCTAAAAAGGCACGCGTGTATTAATTATGGATGTTTTATTATTTTTAGCCCGGCACCAAATTGACAACCTGACTCCCAAGGATATGGAGTTATTTACATATTTTGCGTATAAATACGGCATTGAAAACGATACAGAAAACCATCCGATCTTTTATATCCGTTTATTTACAAAAATAAATCGTTTACCAATAATTAATTTTAAGATTTCTCATAATGGTAGAATTGATTATAACTGTGAAATTTGCCGCGAGAAAAAACCTTGCCGCCATTTCGATATCTTGGTCACAAAAATTTATCAAAATGAGTATGAACAAATCAAAATGCTTTCAGAAAAATTTTTATATGAAATTTCTGATATTGAAAGAAGGGAACAACAAAATAAATTTGATGCATCTTTAGACGGTGTTTTCAAAGAAATGTATAAAGAAGAAATAGCAAGCACAAGTAGCAAGGCAAGAATAAAAATTTATTTAGAGGATACTCGCTGGTCTTATGCAATTAATGCGACGGTCGGAAAAACCAAAGAATATAAAATCGCTTCAATCGACAGATTCCTCTATCGTTTTAATGAGGAGGAAGAGTTTAGATATGGCAAGGATTTAACCTTAATTCATAATTTGTCTTCCTTTGATGAAACGAGCCAAAAAATTATTAAAATCCTACAAAAATACAACCCAAACTTTTTCGTTGATCTGAGAAACGAAAGCTCTTTAACCCTACTTGATGACTTACTCGATGTTTTACAAGATGATTATCTTTACATTAATGAAGAAACATATCATGTCGAAAAAGAAACGATGCCAGTGACAATTAATGTAAACGATAGCTACTCTTTGACCGTTGAAGGCATTATTACAGGTTATATTCCTTTGACAAAAAAATATTATATATGTAAATCCGCCAACAAAGTTAAGCCACTCACCAACAACTCATATATCAATCGACTTATTGATAGTGTGAGAACATATCCACTTTCAACTGTCGAAAATAATTTTGACAATTTCAAATACTTATATTTTGAAAAATATCAACAATACTTTAGATTTTCAGAAAACATTAGCAAAATTATGTTGGTTTCATCATTAAAAATCAAAGCCTATTTCGATTATGAAAAAGATAACATTCATGTTACAACCAAATACTATAAAAATGATGTAGAAATTCCATATTCTAGCATTTCTAATTTCCATGAAATTTCACAAATAAAACACTATATTAATGTTTTGGAAAGTTATGGTTTTTTTGAAAATATTTTAACGGACGGCACAAAGGTTTGGGATTTCTTAAATACTTCATTAGACCCTTTGCGCAGTGTCGCCGAATTGTATTTTTCTAAAGATTTAGACACCCGTAAATTGTCTACTTTTTCTTCTCCAAAAATCACGATTAAAAAGGAAGGTTCAATGCTTGATGTTTTAGTCGATAAATCGATTTATAGTGATGAAGAATTAAGAGCGATCTTACTTGGAATAAAGCGCAAAAAGAAGTTTATCAAAATCGGTGATAGCTTCATTAATATCAGTTCAGAAAATACAAGAACTTTTTACGAACTAGCCAAAGATTTTGATTTAATTAGCAATGGCTCATTAAGTAATCGCACAACTTTACCACTATATTACGCTTTCAAAGTTTATGGGAAAAACGATGATTTAATATCAATGGATAGTTATTTAGACGAAGTGTTTAATGAACTTAAAAACTTTGCAAATTACGAGGTTCCATCGCCAACGATTGATGGTGAATTAAGAAATTATCAAATTGAAGGTGTAAAATGGCTATCTATTTTATATAAATATTCTTTAGGCGGAATACTTGCTGATGATATGGGCTTGGGAAAAACAATTGAAACCATCGCCTTTATCGACCAAGTTAAAACTAACAAACCAATCCTCATAGTTTCACCAAAATCACTAGTTTTTAACTGGATGAGTGAGTTCAATAAATTCGCTAAAAACATACCCGTGGCGGCTATTATGGGCACTATTGAGGAAAGAAAGAGAATTATTAAGAAAATTAGAAACGATAAGTTCGGAGTTTATTTTATTAGCTACGACTCGCTTCGAAATGAATATGAAAATCTTACTAGCATCACATTCGATATTTGTATTTTAGATGAAGCGCAATTTATCAAAAATATGCACGCTAAGAAAACCAATGCGGTCAAGCAAATCAATGCCTTGCACACAATTGCGTTGACGGGTACTCCTATTGAAAACAATATATATGATTTGTGGAGTATTTTTGATTTCTTAATGCCTAATTATTTGCTTGATTACGATAGTTTCAAAGATGCGTTTGAACACAACGAAGATTATTATCAAGTGGTAAAAAGCAAAGTCGCACCTTTTATTTTAAGAAGAAAGAAAGAGGATGTCTTAAAAGACTTGCCAGCAAAGTACGAAGTCATCATCACCACCGAAATGAGTGTTGAACAACGCAAACTTTACGATGCTTTCCGTTTAAAAGCTAAAGAAGAATTCAAAAGTGCAGATGGCGGTTCAAAGATTATGGAAATCCTATCAATTATTACTCGCCTGCGTCAGATTTGCGTTGATCCATCTACCTTCGTTGATAACTTCATCGGTGAATCCGGAAAGATTACCACTTTAAAAGAAATTATCAGAGAAAAAGAAAAAGAAAATCATCGTTTTTTAGTTTTCTCACAATTCGTTACGGCATTAAATATCGTTCGACAAGAGCTTGAAACTATGGGCATCAAATACTATATGATTACCGGTGAAACCTCGGCTAAAGAGCGTCTTAAAATTTGCAACGAATTCAACCAAAACGAAGAATACAAAGTCGTACTCATTTCCTTAAAAGCCGGCGGCACTGGCTTAAACTTAGTGGGTGCTGACGTAGTGGTTCATCTTGATCCTTGGTGGAATTACTCCGCTGAAATGCAAGCGAGTGACCGTGCCCACCGTATTGGACAAACACGGACTGTTGAGGTCATTAAATTGATTGCAGAAAACAGTATAGAAGAGCGTGTTGTCAACCTACAAAACGAAAAGAAGGAATTGGTCGATAAAGTCATCAGTAATGACGATTCATCTATCAAATCTTTATCAATTAAAGACCTAAAATCCATTTTGAATATGTAAATTATTAGTGCTGAACACAACTAAAAGTTATGTTCACTTTAAAAAAACAGCAACAACAGCCACCTTATTTTTCGCTATTGTCATGTTATCAACATGAAATTTGCGATATAAATCTTCTATACATGGTCAATTATATTGATAGTATGAGATTATTTTAATTTGGCTTGACCAAACGGAGGACAAATATGATTTTAGAAAAATGTGTCATTGGTATCGAATTCGGCTCGACTAGAATCAAAGCTGTTATGCTTGATGAAAACCACGAAATTATTGCCTCAAATGAGTATGCTTGGGAATCCACCCTTAAAAATGGTGTTTGGATTTATACACTTGAACAAGCAAAATTAGGTTTGATTGATTGTTATGCAGGACTCAAGAGCAAATTTGAAACGAAATATCGTCGTCCACTTTCCAAAGTTGGCGCAATTGGCATCTCCGGTATGATGCATGGTTACCTTGTCTTTGATAAAAAAGGCAACCAACTTGCTGAATTTCGTACTTGGAAAAATACTATTTGTCCAGACGCACAAGAAATCCTTTCCGCTTTGTTTGAGTTTAATATTCCACAACGTTGGACAATCGCCCATATTTATCAAGCCATTTTAAACGGAGAAAAAGAGGTGAAGGACATAGCGTTTGCCACAACTTTAGCTGGTTACTTCCATTATTTGTTAACAGGGCAAAAGTATATCGGTGCTAATGATGGTAGTGGTATGTTCCCACTTGATAAAAATACTAAGGATTACGATCGCAACATGGTCGCAAAATTTGATGATCTCGTGAAAGATAAAGTATCATGGAAAATATTAGATATTTTACCAAAAGTCATGGTCGCTGGCGATAATGCTGGTTACTTAACTCAAGAAGGCGCTTTAATTATCGATCCATCTGGCGTTTTACAAGCCGGCATTCCTTTCTGCGCTCCAGAAGGCGATATGGGCACAGGCATGATAGCGACTAACTCCGTAAGAGTAGGTTATGGAAATTCGTCACTAGGTACCAGTAGCAATATCACACTTGTCACCGATAAAAATATTAAAGTAAATAAGGAAATCGACGTCATTGCTTCTCCAAGTGGCGTTCCAGCAGTCTTAGTTCACGCCAATAACTGCACCACAGATATTAATGCTTGGGTTGAGCTGTTGCACCAAGCGATTGTTCTTGCCGGTGGTTCAATTCAAAGAAACGAACTATTTGTCCGTTTGTTCAATAAATCACTTGAAGGCGAACCGGATGCTGGTGGTTTGATCTCATTTAATTACTTCTCCGGCGAAGCGGCAGTTGGTGTGCAAGAAGGTAGACCGTTATTTGTTCGTGAACCAGATGCCAAATTGTCACTAGCCAATTTCATGAAGGCACACATCCTTGGTATCTTGGCCACTTTGCGAATCGGTTTAGATATTTTAATCAAGCAAGGTGTTGAAATTAATAAAATATATGGTCATGGTGGTTTCTTCAAAACTCCTGTCGTTGGTGCAAAAGCTCTAAGTGCTGCAATTAACGCTCCAGTTGCAACTTTAGCAAGCGCTGGTGAAGGTGGTCCTTATGGCCAAGCTTTGCTCGCGGCATACATGTTGGTTAAAGAAAAAGGCGAGACGTTAGAAGATTTCCTAGAAAATAAAGTGTTTACAAACGCAAAAGAAGATATTGCTCAAGCCACCAAAGAAGAAGTTGATGGTTTCAATCGCTTCTTGGCACGTTATATTGCTGCAGTTCCGGTTGAAGAAGCAGCGATTAAATTTGTTAAAGGGCAACACACAAAATAAACATATGTCATTTAATTGGTGCTTTATTGGAACAGGAAAGATTGCACATCGTGTGGCTAAGCAAGTCGTCGCAATCGATGGTCACAGGATTGTTTCAGTATATAATCGCACTAAAGAAAAAGCGTACACATTCGCTAATATTTATCAAAGCCGTGTTTATGATACTGCTTTGGAAGCGATAAAAGATCCTGAAGTTAATGGGGTATATATCGCAACAACGAACGAGACACATTTTTCTTTTATTCAACTGTGTTTAGAACACCATAAACCAGTATTGTGTGAAAAACCAATTACTGGGAACGCAAAAGAATTTAAAAAAATATTAGATTTAAATGAAGATTCTAATACATTTCTTTGTGAAGCGATGTGGACATGGTTCAATCCAGTGTCTTATCAAGTCAAAAAATGGGTTGAAGAAAAGCAGATTGGAAAGATTCGGCATGTCGAATGCCGTTTTTGTGTACCGCTAATAGGACGAAAGAAGATAGAGCGTCATGTCAAAATAAATAAATACGGAGGGGCTTTATTGGATCTCGGTGTTTATTGTGTACGATATATGTATGAACTATTTGGTAAACCGAATAAAATTACTAGTAAGGGCAAACTATTTCAAGGTGTAGATATTAGGAATAAATCAATTTTCTCTTACGAAAATTTTGATGCCGTGGTCGTCAGCGGTTTTAATTCAATCCCTGTTGATTATTGTATAATTAAAGGCGACTTAGGAACCATCAAAGTACCGCTGTTTCACACGGCAAATAAGGCAATTTTAAGAAATAAAAATGGGCGGGTCGTGTATAAGAATTTAGAACCCAAATTTTCGTATCAATTTTTACAAGTTTCTGAAGATATTATAAATGGCAATAAAGAGAGCCTAATTTCTTGGAATTCCTCCCTTGAAGTGTTGAAAATTATGGATGCAATTAGACAACAAATTAATGTTATTTATCCTTGTGATTAATTAATAATAATAATTAGTTAATTTTTGCAAAAGCTAAAAATAATGTAAATAGACTGGAGAAGTAGATAATATGGTAAAAAATGCAATTAGAGCCAACGTTAAGCATAAAAAGAGGCTTATTTGCCTAGATATGGATGGAACTATATACCTTGGAAATCAATTGTTTGATGGTGTAAAAGATATTTTTAAATATTTTGAATTAAATAAAATTAATTATGTGTTTTTAACAAATAACTCATCGCATTCGCTGCCTTTCTACGTCGATAAAATTAGACGGATGGGAATCACCTGTTCTGAGGACAATTTTTACTCGTCAATCGATACAACTATTAAGTTTTTGCAAAAAGAAAATATTAGGACCGTGTACGTATTAGGAGTAACGAGCTTTAAAGAGGAGTTGAAGAAGCATTTTACATTAGTTGATGAGGCTAGTGATATTGTTCCAGAAGTAACTCTTGTTTCTTTTGATACACAATTAAAATATGATGAGCTTAAAGCAGCTTGTTTATATATCCAAAAGGGTTCACGCTTCATTGCTACAAACATGGATTATCGCTGCCCAATCGAAAATGGATTATATATCCCTGATTGTGGTGGCATTTGTTTGACTATTGAGGCCTGCACCAATAAGAAACCACAATTTTTAGGTAAACCAGCACCTGAAATGTTATATCAAGTCATGGAAAAGTTTGGTGTAAGCAGGGAAGAAACGCTAATGATTGGTGATCGCCACTATACTGACATCATGGCGGGCATTAATTCTGGGGTGGAAACAGTTGGAGTACTTACTGGAGAAACCACCAAAGAAGAGTTTCTTTCCGCAGAACATCAACCAACATATATACTTGATTCAATAGCAGATTTAATCGAAATCTTAGAAAAATAAAAAGGGCCACACGTGCCCTTTGTTTTTGTTATTGACTTTTTATGACTTTTGGTCAAAAACGTTAGTGGTTATATAATCGACACCCATCTCCTCAAATTTCCTTAGTGAGGCCTCCTCGTCGATAGTCCAAACATTAACTCGCAATTTTTTCTTATGCATTTTTTCGACAATTTCTTTAGTTAATAATTTTTCAGAAATATCAATATCCATGCGAAATAATTTTGCCCATTTAATTAAGAAAAAATAGGGTTCTATGAGCATTTGCAGGTGGATACGTCTACCATATTTTAGGCGTAATTTAATTAAAGGCCAAGGATAGAATGCAATAAATGTAACCTTATCAAGTCCAAGTACTTTGTCGATATATTTACATAATTTTTTTAAATATTTTCTTTTTGGATTTTTTGGTTTAATTTCAATAATTGGCCGCTTTTCACTTTCAATGCAAATGATTAAGAAATCCTCAAATAGTGGAATAAAAGCAGCGTTATCGCCTTGTTCGTTGTCTAAAGGTAACTTGATAAGCTCGTCTTTGGTCAACTCCGCGATGACATATTTCTGCCCGCCACTCTTGAAATCTGGATCGTGATGGACAACCCAATAATTATCTTTGGTTAAATGAATATCAGTCTCAATTCCGTAGTAATCTCTTTTCGCTGCTTCCTTGAAAGCATTGATTGTATTCTCATAATATTTTTGGTGATACCCACGATGGGCAATGGCTAATGGTCTCATAGTTCAACTTCTTCTCCAAATGCTTCTAAACCTTTAACAATGTTTTGTTTATTTACTTTAACATTTTTCACAAACATGAAAATAGCGAAAGCAATAGCAACGCAGACCGCAGCATAAACTGGCAAGAAACCCCAGTCGATTCTGTCGGAGTTCAAGAAAGCACCGAGAGCGATTGGTGTAATAGTTTGAGCGGCCATAGAAGAAGCATAATAGTAGCCAGTAAAGGAACCAATTTTCTTAGCATTGCAAAGCTCAACAACCATTGGAAAGGAATTGAGATGTACTAATGACATACCAAAACCTTTAAATAACCAAATAACATAAATAATGATAGGAAAACTACCTGAAGCAGCAGCTCCTTTTAAGAATGTGAATGTACCAATAATCCACACAAAGTAGGATAACAGGGTTAGTCCTAAACCACCGATTACAGTCCATTTACGGCCAATCTTTCCTGCAATCATTCCCCCTAATCCAAAACCTAAAACAGAACCAACGCCACCAACGATAATGTTGATCATATTGGAACTACTTGCTGCTTGGAGATAATATTGAGTAAAGTTGCCCATAAAGGTGCCGATGCCGTTATCCGCCATAAACCAGAAAAATTCAGCGATTAAAATGAAAATGAGCATCATTTTGTTAGCTTTAGTCATTGGTTTATCGTCATCGATTTTATCTGCTGTCTCAGAAAGAGCTTCGCCTAATTTTATATCATCAGCGATTTCTTCTTTAACTTTGTTTTCATTGATGCAGATGAATAAGACGACCGCAGAAAAAACCATTAAAACAGAAGCAAGCAAAAATGGCGTTTCTAAAATCCAAATATTGCTAGTGGACCATGGTGGAATAGCATTTGAACCATCGCCTTTTAAGTATGTACTTAATACGAAAATAATGCCTACTACGGTTGCAAAAGCACCACCGATATAACCCATAATGTTAATAATACCATTAGCTTTTGAACGAAGTGGCTTTGGTGTTAAGTCAGGCATTAAAGCAACGGCAGGGTTGCGATACATCATCATGAACAAAACAACAATGGCCATCATAATGATGACACCAGCAAGGTTGTTTAAGTGGAAAAATACAGGGATAAATGGGAACGCGATCGCACAAACAAATGTTCCAACAAGGATATAAGGCATCCGTTTGCCAATTTTAGTGTTTGTTTTATCAGACAACGCACCAAATATTGGCAATAAAATTAAGGCTATAAGATTATCCATAGCCATAACAACCCCAACCAAATATTGGACTTCTTCCTCTTTTGTGGTGTTAAAAGCTTCTTTAAATAATTCCGTCAAAAGGGTTGGACACCATGAATCATAAACTTGCCAGAGTAATAAAATGCCGAAAAATGCAAAACCAATAAGAAAGGTACGTTTATAGTTCAACTTTAAGGTTGATTTAACTGTTTGTTCCATAATATTTCCTATCTTTCTTTGTGGTAATTGACCACAGTCACAAATGCAAGTTAAATCTTATCAAACAATTTGTCAACCTTTTAATTATTTCCTACTTTAGAGATGTAAAACAGGGACTAATATATTTTTGAAAACGTATTATTGATAGCGGTGAATCAAAAATTCGACCAATAAAACAAACGCTTCTGCTAATAAAGCATATCCTAAATATAGCAAAGTTGACTCGAGGAAACTTTCTCGAGCCACGATTAAAATAATCATGTAAACAATTAATATAATCGCAAGCACAACCTTTACACTGCAAAATAACGGTTGATATTGAAAATTTATAACATAAATCACAATTTTAGCTACATATATTGAAATAAACGAAATGGCCCAAACCAAGGACAAAATTTTAAGATCAACATTAAGAGCAAATAAAACAATGCCTAGTATAATAATTACTAAGTTGGTAACGACATTTGGAATGTTTCTAATTTTTGTGGAATCTTTTAAACCCAAAAAATTGACAATTTCATTTACCCCAACAAAAAATACAACAAACGAAATTAACGTCTTGCTAATTACTTCGTCTTGATAAATAAAGGTCAAAACCGCCACACCAGTAGCAACTGTAGTCACGACAGAAAGTAATTCGAAAAATATATTAGCAAAATGGATTCTTTTCATATAACCAATAATAGCTTATTTCTTGATTATTTCTAAAACAATTTCAATCATCTTTTCAAATAATTGAACTGATAAAAACTCAAATCGTCCGTGATGATTGGCGCTTCCAGTGCCTAGGTTTGGAGTGACCAAACCCATCTTGGAGAATGTGGCACCATCGGTGCCGCCTTTGATGCGTGTAAATTTTGGTTCAATACCAAGACGCTTCATCGCTTCAACAGCTTTGATAACTGGACGAGGATCTTTATCTACATATTTTTTCATGTTTTCGTATTGTTCACTAATTGATACTTCAATCTTTGCAGTTGGATATTTTTTTGCCAAATTATCACGAACAGCATAAATTTTTGCATCTAATTGTTCCAACTTCTCACGGCTAAAATTTCTCAAAATTGCAGTAAATTCAGTTTTTTCGCTAGAGCCATTAGCGGTGTTTAAATGCCAATAACCTTCATCTGCATAAAAAGGAGTTTCTTTTTCTGGAAGTGCACAAATAAATTCAGATTGAATTTGTAAGGCATTTACCAAGGTATTAATTCCTTCTCCGGGATGAACTGCGACACCAGTAATTTGAACTTTCAATTGCTGAGCATTAAAGTTTTCAAAGTCGATATGGTCAACCGCTCCGCCATCGATTGTGTAGGCGTAATCTGCTTTCATTTTCTCTAAGGAGAAGTACTTTGGACCACGTCCAATTTCTTCATCAACCGTGAAAGCAATAGCTAAAGGATGATGCTTAAAATCAGGATTTTGGTTTAGGTAATCGAGTACGCCCATGATAATGGCGATACCAGCTTTATCATCTGCGCCTAAAAGGGTGTTGCCACCAGTGACTACTAAATCATGGCCAATTACTTGTTTCATAAATGGGAATTGTTCTAATGAAATTTTGTACTCATCGTTTAAAATGATATCTTTACCGTCCCATTTCTCGACAATTCTTGGATTAACTCCAGCATTAGTGACTTCTAACGCAGTATCTACGTGTGCATTAAGGCCAATGACTTCACCTTCACCATCTAAGTGTGCGTAAACAACGCCATATTCGTCCATATAAGCGTCTTTCAAGCCAAGCTCCTTCAATTCTTTGACTAAGAGCCGACTAAGATCTTTTTGTTTCTCAGTAGATGGAACAGTAAGACTGTTCTCATCGGCTTGAGTATCAATTTTTGCATATCTTATAAATCTTTCAATGTTCTTATTCATAATGGCACCCCCTATATGAGCAATATTATATATTGTTAAGCCGACAATAGTGATAATTTTTATTTGCTTAAATAATAATAATCGTTAGAATAGTTGTATGATTGAAGAAATCGAAGTAAAAAGAAAATATTATCAAATCATTGAACAAATTGGCGATCGCTCATTCAAAGTCATGAGAAAAGACAAACTTTATTTCTTAAAGAAATTTGAGGGTGACAACAAAGGATTTGAACATTTCATTGATTGTGAACATCGTTTAAGAGTATCTGGGGTTGTCTCACCAAAATGCCAAATCTACGATAAAAAAACAATGATTGCAGTTGTTGATTATATTGAAGGCGAAAACTGTTTTGATATGTTGCAAAAAGGCAACTTACCAGAATCAATTATTGAACTTTTATTCAAGACATTTTGGTACGCAAAAAACGATAAAATTGCTTTAGATTATCGTCCAGAAAACTTTGTTTACGCGAATGAAAAATTATATTATCTCCCATATAATTGTGGCAAATATTTAAGTAATGAATCTTTTATTCAACACGATATTCGCCTTTGGTTTATTACCAAAGAATTTATCAAATATTGCCATGAAAAACGCGTCGATATTAATCAATCCATGTTGAAATCTGATTATGAAGTTAACAAAAATATTGCTTTGATGACTGTAAAATATTATAGATAGGAAGGTTGCTAAACGTGGAAAATAAGTATGTAAAATTGATTACTAGTCGCGTGAGTTGCCGAACTTATACGGAAAAACGAGTGCCTATTAAGAAGGTACTTGCGATTGCAGAAGCAGGAAAATATGCGCCTAGTGCGAGAAATCGTCAAATTTGTAACATTTATGTTATAAAAAATGCATCAAAAGTTGAAAAATTGCGCAACTTGTCAATTGAACTTTCTCCTCGCGGTGATTGTATGTACGGAGCAAAAACTGTCATTTTGGTCGCTGGACCACGCGAAGACGCTTTTACCGATAAAGATGGCGCATGTATTTTAGAAAATATGTTTTTAGCCGCGCATGGTTTGGGTCTAGGCTCTTGCTGGATCAATCAATTTGACGATTTGTTAAATACTCCGAAAGGCTTAAAAATTAAAAAATCTTTTGGAATTCCCGAAGATTTTAAGGTCGTTGGTGCTTGTATTGTTGGCTATGCAAAAGAAGGGGTTTCTTTAAATATTAAAGAAAGAAAAGTCGATTTTATCAAGGTAATATAGTATCGTAAGAAAATCACTTGCAAAAAGCAAAAAGATTATAAACGTTATTAGCGTTTACTTGCTAAAATAGATTCATATTTAGGAGATTTTTTATAATGAAAAAAGTAGTTACTAATCCTTATCTACCAAATTTTGAGTATATCCCCGATGGTGAACCACATGTGTTCAACGGACGTGTCTACGTTTATGGTTCACACGATCGTTTTGGTGGTAACAATTTCTGCATGAATGACTATGTTACTTGGTCCGCTCCAGTTGATGATTTATCCGATTGGCGTTATGAAGGCGTTATTTGGAGAAAAAAAGACGACCCAACAACCAATGGCAAGAGAGTGTTTTATGCTCCAGATGTTTGCCAAGGTCCAGATGGTAAATTTTATTTATACTATTGCCCAGTTCAAGGTCTCACCAGCGGATCATTTGTTATCAACTGTGCCGTTGCTGATAACCCTGCCGGTCCATTTAAATATCATGGCAATGTCGATTTAAGCAAATGGAACAAAACCTATCTTCCTTTTGACCCAGGTGTGTATGTGGAAGATGGTCGCGTTTATTTATATTATGGTTCTGCCATGTTTTATCCATTACTCGACGTCCGCAATAAATCTATTAAAGGTGGTGCGGTTGTTGAATTAGATCCAAAAGACATGTTGACCGTCATTAATGGTCCAGTACTCACAGTTCCAACTATTAAAAACGATGTAAATAATGAATATGGTATTCACGCTTTCTTTGAAGCGAGTTCTATGCGCAAATTCAAAGGTAAATACTACTTCATTTATTCTTCTCAAGCAGGTCATGAATTATGCTACTGCATCGGTGACAATCCAATGGGACCTTTCAAGAAAGGTGGCACCTTGATTTCTAATGGTGACATTGGCTTAAATGGTCATGTCGATCCAAAAACTGCGGTCGATTTCACCGGCAATACCCACGGTTCTATGTTAGAGGCTAATGGTCGCTTTTATATCTTTGCTCATAGACAAACAAACAAATGCCAATTTTCTAGACAAGGCTTTGCAGAAGAGGTGTTTATTGAAGAAGACGGTTCTATTAAACAAGCAGAAAGAACTTCTCAAGGTTTATATGGTAAACCATTACCAGGAAAAGGCGAATACTTTGCCTCAATTTGCTGCGGTTTAAGAGCCAAAAAAGGCAATCGTTTCTACGGTATTTTCAAGTCCGGTCATAGAAAAGAACCATTCCTCACTCAACATGGCGGCGATAGAGAAGATAACCCAAACCAATACATTAAGAACTTTAACGATGGTTGTTCTGTCACTTACAAATACTTCGATTTGCGCAAAACCAAAACATTTGGTATTGAAGTGAATGGGTCAGCGGTTGGCAAACTTATCATGAAGTATGGTGATAAAGAAGCAGTCCAAGAAATTAACCTCAAAAAGGAAATGAAAATTATCAAATTCCCAGTCAAAAACGGTGGCGAAAAAGATAAGGTCGTCTTCATTTATGAAGGTAAAGGCGCGCTCGATTTAACCAAACTTTTCTTAGATTAATAATTAACTTAACTAAGCGCGGGTCAAACCGCGCTTTTTTGTTTGTTGTGGTTTTAAGTGCATTATTTTATAATGATTCGGTATGAAAAACTTTTATTTAGAGATAAAACACATTGATAAAAAGACTGGCGCAAGATATGGAATCCTGCACACTCCTCATGGAGATTGCGAAGTGCCAATGTTTATGCCGGTCGGAACTTTAGCGACCGTTAAAACGCTTTCTCCTGAAGAACTTAAAGAAATGGGCGCAGGAACTATTTTAGGCAACACCTATCATCTTTCCATTAGACCAGGAGCTGATATTGTTGAAAGAGCTGGTGGATTGCACAAATTTATGAATTGGTCAGGTCCTATATTAACTGATAGTGGTGGCTTCCAAGTTTTCTCATTAGCCGATAACCGTAAAATCACCGAAGAAGGCGTAGAATTTAAGAATCATCTTAATGGCGATAAACTATTTTTTTCACCAGAAGTATCGATTGGTATCCAAGAAAAATTAGGTGCCGACATTATTATGTCATTTGACGAATGTATACATTGGCCAGCAGATTATGATTATGTTAAAAAGTCTACTGAAAGAACCATTAGATGGGCAAAGCGTGGTTTAGAAGCTCACAAAAGAGAAGATCAAGCACTATTTGGTATTGTCCAAGGTAGCGATTTTGAAGACTTGAGAAAGATGTGTGCGGAAGAACTCGTGAAGATGGATTTTCCAGGCTATTCTATCGGTGGAACTTCAATTGGCGAACCTAAAGAAAAATGTTTTGAAATGGTGGAATATTCCGTTAAATACTTACCAGAAGATAAGCCACGTTATTTGATGGGTGTTGGGTCAATCGACTACCTATTGGGTGGCATCTTGCGCGGTGTTGATATGTTCGACTGTGTCTTGCCGACTCGTTTAGCGCGTCATGGAGCACTCATTACTTCAACTGGACGCGTTAATATCAAAAACGAAAAATATAAAGAAGACTTTACTCCACTTGACTCAAATTGTGATTGTTATTGCTGTAAAAACTACACCAAAGCATACCTTAGACATTTATATGTTTGCGATGAAATTTTCGGCAAGAGATTGATGTCGATACACAACGTTCGTTTTTTGATTCATATGATGGAAGATGCCAGAAAAGCCATCCAAGAAGATCGATACCAACAATTTATGGAAGAAACTCTTGCTAAGTTCGGTGATGAAAGAGGTTTCTAATGGATATAAATTTATTTGATTATTACTTGCCTGAGTCTTTAATTGCTCAGGTTCCTTGCCAACAAAGAGATCACTCGCGATTGTTGGTAGTTGATAAAGACAAGCAAACCTATGAAGATAAGATGTTTTATAATATTATTGATTACCTAATGCCCGGGGATGTTTTAGTAAGAAATAACACTAAAGTTATTCCTGCGCGTTTATTGGGTGTAAAGGAAGTTACGGGTGCGCACTGTGAATTGCTGCTTCTAAAACAACTTGAAGGTGACAACTGGGAGTGTTTAACGCGTCCCGCGAAATCCTTAAAAGTTGGTGCCAGAGTTAGTTTCGGGGAAGGCAAACTAATCGCCGAATGTCTTGAAGAAAAAGAAGAAGGTTTACGTGTCTTTAAGTTTATTTATAAAGGTATTTTTTTAGAAGTATTAGATGCTCTAGGAAAGATGCCTCTTCCACCCTACATTAGTGAACAACTATGTCCAAATGACCGCTACCAAACTGTGTACGCAAAGAGCGAAGGAAGTGCGGCTGCGCCAACTGCTGGGTTCCATTTTACTGAAGCACTTTTCGAGCAAATAATCGCCAAAGGCATCGAAGTGGTGGACGTTACTTTACATATCGGTTTAGGAACTTTTAGACCAGTCAAGGTAACCGACACAAAAGATCATGTTATGCACAGTGAAGCCTATGAGATTTCTCCTGAAGCCGCATGTAAACTAAACGCTGCTAAAAAAGAGAATCGCCGCATTATTTGTATTGGAACAACCTCGGTTAGAACTCTTGAAGCTAATTACACCAAATATCATGAATTTAAGGCGATGAGAGAGGCCACAAATATTTTTATTGAACCAGGTTACCGATATCAAGTTGTAGATGCTTTAATCACCAATTTTCATTTGCCTAAATCTACATTAATTATGTTGGTGTCGGCATTTATGGGAAGACAATTTACATTGGAGGTGTATCGTCATGCAGTCGAAGAGAAATACAGATTTTTCTCCTTTGGAGACGCCATGTTCATTCATGGAAAAACCCAAGGTTAATTACGACAAATTATTCATTGAGGAACTAGAAAAGATTAAAAAAAGTGGTGTTAAACCCACACTCCTTTTGCATGTTTGCTGTGGCCCATGTTTTACTTATCCTTATACCTTGCTTAAAGACTATTTTGATATCACTATCTTCTACAATAATTCAAACATTTTTCCAGAAAGTGAATATCATCGTCGCCTTAATGAACTCAAAGCATATTTGTTCTCAATCGGAGTCAACGTTCCAATCGTCGAAATCGCATATAACTATAACGATTTTGTGCTGGATTTATTACCCTACTCTACGCAAAAGGAAGGTCAGGACAGATGTCGTCTTTGTTTTGAAAAAAGACTAAGTCAAGCTTTTGCCTTTGCCCAAGAAAATGGCTTTGATTATTGCGGTACCGTGATGAGTATTTCACGTTTTAAAAACTCACAAATACTTAACCAAATCGGCTTAGATCTAGCCAAAAATTCTTCTAAAACAAAGTGGCTAACCGCCGACTTTAAGAAAAACGGCGGTTATGAAAAATCGCTCGAAATGGTTAAGGAATGCAAGATGTATTTCCAAAAATATTGTGGTTGTCAGTTCTCAATCAGGCCAGAAGTCAAACCTGCAAAGTAAGAGTTTTTTATCAAAGTTAAACATAATTTTCTCTTCACAATTTCAAAAATGAGAGGCTTAAAATGCCTTTTTTTGTTTTTTTTGAGCATATTTTTCCCCATCTAAAAAGCATTTCACGACCCCAATATTTTTGTCTTCTTACGGGCATGAAATTATATTTTATAAATAATTAGTTGACAGTACATACGCGTAAATGTATGATATTGAACGTTGACGACTCGCGTTGATGTGCGAGGTTGCTGATACACCCACAGGCGTTGTCATGAAGGTGTATTCAGGTAATTCGTATTGAGTGAGTTAACGTCAAAGCCTGATAGTGATAGGAGGAAAATTAATTCATGGCAAAAGTAACCAAAATTCGGGTTCGTCTTAAAGCGTATGATCATGTCAGCTTAGATTTAAGTGCTGAAAAGATTATTGCAGCGGCGAAAAACACTGGTGCAACAGTTGTCGGTCCAATTCCGCTCCCAACGGAAAAGCAAGTGTTCACCATTCTCAGAGCTGTTCACAAATACAAAGATTCTCGTGAACAATTCGAAATCAGAACACACAAGAGAATCATTGATATTCGTAACTACCGCAAAGAAACTCTCGATTCATTAAAGAATCTTGACTTACCAGCTGGTGTAGATATCGAAATCAAACTATAGGAGGTAAGCGTTCATGAAAGCAATTATTGGCCGCAAAATGGGCATGACTCAAGTCTTCGCTGAAGATGGTCAGATCTATGCTGTGACGGTCGTGGAAGTCTTACCAAACGTTGTCACACAAGTCAAAACCGTTGAAAAAGATGGTTATGCCGCAATTCAAGTTGGTTATGAAGAATTAAAAGAATCTAGAGCCAACAAACCACAAAAAGGTATTGCTAAAAAAGCAAACACCGTCCCACATCAAGTCCACAAAGAATTAAAGGGCGATGAAATGGGTAATTATCAACTCGGTGATGTCGTCAAAGCTGACATCTTCAAAGCCGGTGATGTCGTCGATGTAATCGGCGTATCCAAAGGTCATGGTTTCACTGGTGTTATCAAACGCTGGAACCAAGCCATCGGTCCAAAATCACATGGTTCGGGTTATCACAGAGGTCCAGGTACATTTGCCAACAATGGTCGTTATAACCACGGCGTTATGCCAGGCAAACATATGGCTGGACATCATGGTAATGAATCCGCCACAGTGCTCAATCAAATCATTATCGCTGTTGATGCTGAAAAGAACTATATCTTAGTTAAAGGTGGCATTCCAGGCCCTCGCAAGAGCATCGTCACCATTAGAACAGCAATTAAAGGTATTAAGCATCCAGAACAAATTAAAAAATTAATTAACCGCGCTCCAGCGGTTGCTGAAGTTCCTGCAGAAGAAGAAGCAGTAGCTGAAGCAGCAGAATAAAACGGAAAGGAGAACTGAAATATGGCAGAAAAGAAAACAGTCAGTGTTAAAGTCTATAATATGGCTGGCGAAGAAGTGTCCAAAATGACTCTTAATGCCGCAGTGTTCAACGTTGAACCACATCAACAAGTTATGTTTGATGCCGTCCAAGTTGCACAAGCCAACGCTAGACAAGCCACTGCAAAAACCAAAACCCGCCACGAAGTCAGTGGTGGTGGTAAAAAGCCCTTCCGTCAAAAAGGTACTGGCCGCGCTCGTGCCGGTTCTAGCCGCTCCCCAATTTGGGTTGGCGGTGGCACCATCTTCGGTCCAGTTGGTACTCAAAATTACAAACTTTCCCAAAACAAGAAAGAACACAAACTTGCGCTTAAATCCGCGTTAAGTTTGAAAACTAAAAACGGACTCGTCGTCGTCGATGAAATTAACTTCACCGAACTTAAAACTAAAAACTTTGTCAAATTCTTAGATGCAGTTAAGGTTGCAGGTAAAGCACTCGTCGTCGTCGATGAAATTACCGAAGGAATCTACGCTAGTGCCCGCAATGTTGGTTACGCCAAGGTTGTTACACCAGACAATGTCAGTGTTCTCGATTTATTAAATGTCGACAACCTCATCGTCTCAAAAGCTAGCATCAAAGCAATTGAGGAGGCGTTAAAGTAATATGGCTAAGAAAAAAGCTGCAGCAAAAACCGAAAATCGCTTTCCAAAGGCGACCGAAAAAGACTTCGACGTTATCGTAAAGCCAATCATCACTGAAAAAGCGATGACCTTAATGCAAAACGAAAACAAAGTTACCTTAAAGGTGTTACCAACTGCCACGAAGGTTGAAATCAAATTAGCGTTTGAAAGAATCTTCCAAGTGAAAGTTGATGAAGTCAAAGTCTCAAATCAAAAACCAAAATTAACCACTAGAGGCACCAGATTCTCTGGCAAAATCTCTGGTTATAAAAAGGCCGTTGTCACCGTCGCAGAAGGTGAAGCCATCGACCTTTTCAAAGAATAAGGAAATAACTTATTCCGCAATTATAGGAGGACAAAATAATGTCAATTAGAACGTACAAGCCTACGACTCCAAGCCGTAGAAACATGACAAATTCGACATTTGGTGAAATCACCAAAACCGCTCCTGAGAAAAGTTTATTAGTCAGTTTATCCAAATCTGGTGGAAGAAATAATCAAGGTGTCATCACCTGCCGCCACATTGGTGGAGGTCATAAACGTAAATATCGTATTATTGACTTCAAACGTAATAAAGATGGCATCCCAGCGGTCGTAAAAACAATCGAATATGATCCAAACCGTAACGCCAACATCTGCTTAGTTAGCTATTTAGATGGTGAAAAGCGTTATATTATCGCCCCAAAAGATATCAAAGTTGGTCAAAAAATCATCTCTGGTGATACTGTTGATATCGTCACTGGTAATGCTTGCGCACTCGCGAATATTCCAGAAGGTACATTAATCCACAACATCGAATTAGTTCCTGGCAGAGGTGGCCAAATGTGTAGAGCCGCCGGCGCTAGCGCCCAAGTCCTTGGTAAAGAAGGTAAATATGTTTTGCTTCGCTTAACCTCTGGTGAAGTGCGCAAAGTGTTAGGTACTTGCCGCGCCACAATCGGCTCGGTCGGTAATGATGATTGGAACTTAGTCAATCTTGGCAAAGCCGGCAAAACCCGTTGGTATGGTGTAAGACCAACCGTTCGTGGTAGTGCGATGAACCCAAACGATCACCCTCATGGTGGCGGTGAAGGTAAATCACCAGTCGGTCGCGATGCACCAAGAACCCCATGGGGTAAACGTGCATTAGGTGTCAGAACACGCAACAAGAAAAAAGCATCCGGCAAATTAATCGTCAGACGTCGGAACGCTAAGTAATCGCGAAAGGAGAATAAATTATGGCAAGAAGTTTGAAAAAAGGTGCATTCGTCGATGATTCATTAATGAAAAAAGTCGAAGCCTTGAACGCAAAAAACAAAAAAGAAGTCATCAAGACTTGGTCACGCCGTTCTACTATCTACCCATCATTCGTGGGTCATACATTCGCGGTTTATAATGGTAAAGAACACATCTCTGTTTATGTGACAGAAGATATGGTCGGACACAAATTAGGTGAATTTTCTCCAACAAGAAAATTCGCTGGACATACAGGCCACACTGCTGAAGATAAAGCAGCAAAAGCCGGTAAATAGTAGGAGGACTAATCATGGCAGAAGAAAAGAAAGCTCCTAAAAAAGCTAAAAAAGTCGTCGAACCAGTAGTTGAAGAAACAGCTGCTCCAGTCGTCGAAGAAAAGAAAGCTCCAAAGAAAGCCGCTCCTAAAAAAGCTGCAAAGGTTGCTAAAGAAGAGGCAAAACCAGCCGCTCCAAAAAAGCCAATGCCAACTGAGGCAAAAGCTCATGCGAAAAATGTCAAAGTCACTCCTCGTAAAGTGCGTCTAGTCATTGATCTCGTAAGAGGCTTACCAGTTAAGCAAGCATTAGGCATTCTTGCAAACGTTAACCGTGCCGCTAGCGAACCAGTCATGAAAGTGATTAAATCCGCAGCCGCTAACGCCGTCAACAACTTCGGTATGGATGAAGCCACTCTATACATCGCGGAAATCTATGCAAATGATGGCTTAAGATTAAAACGTTATATGCCAAGAGCAAAAGGTTCTGCATCAGGCTTAGTCAAACGCAGTTCCAACATCACCGTCGTGGTGAAAATGAAATAGGAGGAAATCGTAATGGGTCAAAAAGTTAATCCGGTAGGCTTAAGAGTTGGCATCAATAAGAATTGGAATTCTCGTTGGTTCGCAAACGACAAAGAATACCACGTCTTCTTAAATGAAGATATCAAAGTCCGTGATTTCCTCGTTGTAAAACTCAAAGAAGCTTTATTATCTCACGTTGAAATCGAAAGAATTAAGACTGACAAGGGTTATACAGTTGTCGTCATGATCTTCGTCGCCCGTCCGGGTGTCGTTATCGGTCAAGATGGCAAGAATATCAATGAATTAAAAGAACAATTAACCAAGTTGTTAAATAACAGCGAAGTGCGTATCGATGTCGTCGAAGTCAAAAATCCTGACCTAGATGCCAACATCGTCGCTCAAGAAATCGCTAAACAACTAGAAGAAAGAGCAAGTTTCAGAACCGCGCAAAAAAGAGCGATTCAAAGAGTCCGTAAATCTGGCGCTAAAGGTATCAAAACCGAAGTCAGTGGCCGTTTAGGCGGCAATGATATCGCCCGTTCAGAAGGCTATCGCGAAGGTATCATTCCTCTTCACACATTAAGAAGTGATATTGACTATGCGTGTGTACACGCTGCTACACAATATGGCCGTTTAGGCGTTAAAGTGTGGATTTGTCGTGGTGAAATTCGTCCTGAACTCCAAAAGAAAAATTCTGAGAAAGGAGAATAGTCATGTTACAACCAAAACGCGTTAAATATCGCCGTCCACATATCATCAAATATGAAGGACACTGCAAATCCTCACCAAAAGTGGCATTTGGCGAACTTGGTTTGCAAGCCGCTGAAGGCGCTTGGATTACCACCCGTCAAATTGAAGCAGCTCGTATTGTCCTCTCTCGTTACACCAAAAGAGGTGGCAAAATCTGGATTAGAATCTTCCCACATTTAGCCAAAACAAAAAAACCTGCCGAAGTCCGTATGGGTTCTGGTAAAGGTGCTCCAGAAGATTGGGTAGCCGTTGTTAGACAAGGCTGTGTCATGTTTGAAATCGCCGGTGTCGACGAAGAAGATATGAGAGAAGCTCTCCGTTTAGCGGCATATAAACTCCCTATTAAATGTAAAGTTATTAAGAAAGGTGAGTAATAGTTATGAAAATTAATGAAGTTCGTGAACTAACAACTAGTGAATTAAAAGAAAAATTATACTCACTCAAGGAACAACTCTTCGAGCTCCGCAGAAAAAAAGCTGTTGGTGCCCTTGAAAGAGGTGAAGATGTCATCACTGTTAGAAAAGACATCGCTCGCGTCAATCTCGTTCTTAGGGAACGTGAAATTGAAGCAGAAGGTAAATAAGGAGGACGAACAATATGGAAAATAGAAAAGTAGCAGCACGTCGTGCTATCGAAGGCGTCGTCGTTTCTGATAAGAACGCCAAAACCATCGTTGTCCTTGTCGAAACTCACAAAAAACATTCCAAATATGGTAAGCGCGTGAAGTACGGCAAAAAGTACTATGCTCATGACGAAGAAAACGCCGCAAAAGTTGGCGACGTCGTCACAATCATGGAAACCCGTAAATTAAGCGCCACTAAACGTTGGAGACTTGTCTCAATTGATAAGAAAGCAGAATTATCAATCAAAGAAGCTGGAGCCGAACTAAAAGAAGAACTTCTTGAAGCGGAAACAGTGGAAGAAAATAAGGAGGCCGAATAGTCTATGATTCAAAAAGAGACCAACCTAGTTATCGCTGATAACTCTGGCGCTAAATCCGTCCGTGCCTTCAATCTCTATGGCGGTTCAACACGTAAATTTAGCTCAGTTGGTGATATCATTCTCTGTGCTGTTAAATCCGCTGTACCAAACGGCAAAGTGAAAAAAGGCGACATCGTTAGATGTGTGATCGTCAGAACCAAAAAAGCTATCGGTCGTCGTGATGGCTCAACCATCGCCTTCGACGATAATGCTGCTGTCATTATTAATGATGATAATATACCTGTGGGTACGCGTGTCTTTGGTCCTGTGGCTAGAGAACTTCGCGAAAAGGGTATTGAAGGATTCATGAAAATCGTTTCCCTCGCCCCTGAAGTGTTATAAGGAGGAAAAAACTATGAATCTTGTAAAAGGTGACAAAGTTATCGTGATCGCTGGTCGCGATAAGGGAAAAACTGGCACCATTCAAAAAGTTATTCCTGAAGAAAACCGTGTGGTGGTGGAAAACGTGAATGTTCGTAAGAAACACATTAAACCATCTCAAAAAAATCCTGATGGTGGCATCGTTGAAATCTATGCCCCTATCCATGCTAGTAACGTTATGATACTAGATCCAAAAACTAAAAAACCTACCCGCATCGGTCACAAAATCGTGAAAGGTAAGAAAGTCCGTGTCACAAAAGATAGTGACACAGTGCTATAAGGAGGAAGCTGTCATGGCCGAAGAAATTAAAAAAGAAACTAAAGCGCCAGCAAAGAAAGCTGCTCCAAAGAAAGCTACAGCCCCTAAGGCTGAAGCACCAGTTGTTGAAGCCCCAGCCAAAGCCCCTGCTATTAAAAAAGCTGCTAAAGGTGCTGGCAACAAACAAGCAACACTCGTTAATCGCTTACAACTCAAATACAAAAATGAAGTAGCACCTAAATTATTAGAAAAATATGGTTACACTTCCCCAATGCAAATTCCTGCTTTAAGCAAAATCGTCATTAATATCGGTGTCGGTGATGCTACACAAGATGGTAAAAAGTTAGAACAAGCAGTTAGTGAATTAACACTAATCGCTGGTCAAAAACCAATCATCACTAAAGCGAAAAAGAGCATTGCGACCTTCAAATTAAGAGAAGGTCAAGAAATCGGTTGCAAAGTCACTTTAAGAGGTCTAAGAATGTATGACTTCTTTGATAAATTAGTGTCTATCTCACTCCCAAGAGTGCGCGACTTCCGTGGCGTTAGCAAAAACGCTTTCGATGGTCGTGGCAACTATACACTCGGTATTAAAGAACAATTGATCTTCCCTGAAATCGATTACGATAAGGTCGTGAAGGTCCGCGGTATGGACATCGTCATTGTCACAACCGCACAAAACGATGCAGAAGCGTATACCTTATTAGAATTAATGGGTATGCCATTCCATCGCTAGAAAGGAGTTCACAACACTATGGCAAAGACAAGTTTGAAAGTCCGTCAAAGTCGTCCAGCGAAATTCAAAGTTCGTAATTATACTCGCTGCGAACGTTGTGGACGCCCACATTCTGTTTACAGCAAATTCCACTTATGTCGCATTTGTATTAGAGAATTAGCTTATAAAGGCGAAATTCCCGGCATGAAGAAATCATCTTGGTAAAGAAAAGGAGGATATCGATTATTTATGATGACTGATCCAATTGCGGATATGCTTACCCGCATTAGAAACGCGAACGCGTTAAAATATGAATCTGTGAAGATGCCTTCTAGCAAGATGAAAGTTGAAATCGCAAAGATTCTAAAAGAAGAAGGCTTTATCGTTGACTACAAAGTCACAGGTAAAGTTAAAAAAGAATTAACCATTAACCTTAAATATCTTGAAGGAGAAAGAATTATTTCTGGTCTTAAAAAGATTTCCAAACCAGGCTTACGTGTTACAGTCGGTTTTGAAAAACTCCCAAGAGTCTTAAAAGGTTTAGGTATCGCAATTATTTCCACCTCACAAGGCGTGATGACTGACGCAAAAGCCAGAACACTTGGTATCGGTGGCGAAGTAATTTGCTATGTCTGGTAAGGAGGAAAGATATCATGTCACGAATTGGTAACAAACATATCGAACTCCCAGCTGGAGTCACGATCACCGAAAAAGATGGCTATGCTATCGTCAGTGGTCCAAAAGGTACTTTAAATGTTATTATTAACGAAGGTATCAAAATGCACATCGAAGGTAATCTAGTTACTTTCAAACGTGCGAATGACGCTAAACAAATCAAACAAAACCACGGAACAACCCGCGCTAACGTTCATAACGCTGTTGTTGGTGTTTCTGAAGGCTACAAGAGAGTCTTAGAATTACGCGGCATCGGTTATAAAGCAGCCTTAAAAGGTACTTCTATTGAACTTTGGGCTGGTTATAGTCACACCATGACTGTTGAAGCAATGCCAGGCGTCAAAATTTCAATCCCTAATGCCACTGACATTGTTGTTGAAGGCATTGATAAGCAAGCTGTCGGTCAAACTGCCGCTTTAATTCGTGGCGTCCGCCCACCAGAACCATACCTTGGTAAAGGTATCCGTTATAAAGGTGAAGTGGTTGTCACTAAAGAAGGCAAGCGCGCTGGCGCTGGCAAATAGGAAGGTAGGAATGAGTTATGACAAATAAACCTAGCAAAAATGTTTCTCGTTTGAGAAGACATGCTCGTGTCAGAGCCAAAATTTCTGGCACTGCAGAAAAACCAAGACTCTGCCTCTATCGTTCTAACAAAAACATTGAAGTGCAACTCATCGATGACGTGAAAGGTGTCACCTTAGTGGCTTCCTCTTCCGTCGCCTTAAAGCTTGAAAACGGCAGCAATATTGAAGCCGCAAAAGCCGTCGGTAAAGATGTCGCTGAAAAAGCGCTCAAAGCAAATATTAAAACCATCGTCTTTGATAGAAGTGGTTACCTCTATCATGGTCGTGTCAAAGCTTTAGCTGAAGCCGCTCGTGAAGCTGGCTTAGCGTTCTAATGGAGGAAATGCACATGGAAGAAAATAAAGTCGTCGTAGCGGAAACTGAAACCGCTGCCCCAGTTGCTCCAAAGGCAGATGCTCCACAAGGACAACGCCGCGATAATAGACGCCCAGCTCGTAGAGGTGGTCCACGTGAAAGACGTGAACGCCGCGATGAATACAAAGAATTCGAAGAACGCGTTGTATTTATCAACAGAGTATCTAAAACCGTCAAAGGTGGTCGTCGTATGAAATTCACGGCCCTCGTAGTGGTTGGCGATCGCAAAGGTAAATATGGTTTTGCAGTCGGTAAAGCCGCTGAAGTCCCAGATGCTATCAAAAAAGCAATTGAAGCTGCAAAAAAGAATTTATACCAAATTCATTTAGTAAAGGGTTTCACAATTGCCCACGAAATCATCGGTAAGTTCGGTGCTTGCAACGTGTTATTAAAACCTGCACCAGACGGCACAGGTATCGTTGCTGGCGGTCCAGTGAGAGCAATTCTCGAACTCGCTGGCGTGCAAAACGTCTGTAGTAAAGTCTATGGCAGTCGTGCTCCAATTAACATTATTAGAGCTACAAACCAAGGCTTAAATAACCTCAAAAACTACAAAGTTATGAAAAAACTTCGTGGTAAAGAATAATTAATTACCCGTAATAACAACTAAGAAATTGGAGGTGTACATATGAAATTGCATGAACTTCAAACCACAGATGGATCCCGTTTCGAACGTTTCCGCAAAGGTCGCGGTATTGGTTCTGGCAACGGCAAAACTGCTGGTAAAGGCCATAAAGGTCAAAATGCCCGTAGTGGTGGCGGTGTCGCACTAGGCTTCGAAGGTGGCCAATTACCACTTTGGAGAGCTTTACCAAAACGTGGTTTTAAGAATGTTAATCATGTCAATTATGCAACCATTAATGTTTCCGCTTTAAATCAATTTGAAGATGGTACAGTGGTCACCCCAGCATTACTCATTGAAGAAGGCTTATTAAAAAAAGAATATGATGGATTAAAAGTGTTAGGTGACGGCAAGTTGACAAAGAAGTTAACTGTTCAAGCCAAGGCTTTTTCCAAAACTGCTGAAGCCGCAATCGTGAACGCTGGTGGCAAAATTGAGGTGATTTAGCATGAAAAAACTAGTTAATATCATCAAAAATAAAGAGATTATGGGGCGCATAGTTTTTACGCTCCTTATCCTCTTCATTTTCCGGCTCGGCGCCCAAGTTACTGTTCCTGGTGTTTCTATTCCAGATGACAGTCTACTTAATCAATACTTAAATGGTAACAATGCTCTCTCGCTCATGAATTTGTTGGGCGGTGGTACATTACAAAGTTTCTCCATTTTCGCTCTTGGCGTTAGCCCTTATATTACTGCTCAAATCATTGTCCAATTATTGTCTACTGATGTTTTACCAGCTTTGACTGAATTAAAACGTCAAGGTCAATATGGTCGTAAAAAAATTGAAATGGCCACTCGTTACCTCACCTTAATGCTTGGTGCGGTGCAAGCATATGGCATCATTAAAACCATGGAGGCAAGTGAATATATTTCCTTCACTACCGTCGAATACGAGTGGATGACTTACATCTATATCGTCGTCGTCTTGCTCGCTGGTTCGATGTTAGTTATGTGGCTTGGTGACCAAATTTCCACTAAAGGTATCGGTAATGGTGTTTCGATGATCATCTTCGCTGGTATCGTGTCTTCGCTCCCATCACAAATGATGCAAGCATGGCAAATGTGGGCTTCTCCATACGTCTTCGCGCAAGGCGAAAGTGAGACGATTGCAGGTATCTTTAAGTTCCTGCTATATGTATTCGCTTATTTGTTGATTGTAGCCTTTGTTACTTTCATCGAATTATCAAAAAGAAAAATTCCAGTCCAACATTCTGGCAAGGGTGGCGGCCAAACGCAAAGTATGGCTCGTGCCTCCTTCTTGCCGATTAAGATTAACTCCGCCGGCGTTATTCCTGTCATTTTCGCAAGTTCTATTTTAATGGCGCCAAGCGTCATCATGGCTTTCGTTGATGCTGATCAAGGAGCTGGCGCCGAATGGCTCAATATCTTCAATACCTCTGTTTTATATGACAATGGTGGTTGGTATATGCCATGGGGCTTAATCATTTATATCATCTTAGTAATCGCCTTCTCATTCTTCTATGCGAATATGCAAATCAATCCTGCACAACTCGCTGAAAACTTCCAAAAGAATGGTTCTTATATTCCAGGTGTTCACCAAGGTAATGAAACCGAACGCTATGTGCGTAAAGTGTTGAACCGTGTCACTGTAATTGGTGCCTCGGCCCTAGCACTTATCGCCGCTCTACCTCCAGTCTTAACTATGACTGGCGTGTTCGGCGCTAATAACTCACTAGCTTTAGGTGGCACTGGTCTTATCATCGTCGTTGGTGTTGCTCTTGAACTTAACAATCAAATTGATGGTTTACTCGCTGGTAAATCGTTTGAAGAAGTCATTTCTAGAGGTCGAGAATAATGAAGCGCAGTATTATTTTGATGGGCCCTCCTGGTGCAGGTAAGGGTACGCTCGCAAAAAAATTAATCTCGCTTGGATTGGTTCATATTTCCACTGGTGATATGTTCCGCGAAGCGATTAAAGCTGGCACAGCGCTTGGCCAGTTAGCCGAGCAATTCATCAAACGTGGGGACTTAGTGCCCGACGAAGTGACAATCGGTATCGTGAAAGAAAGACTTTCACAAGAAGATTGTGCAAATGGTTTTCTATTAGATGGTTTCCCACGCACTTTAGTACAAGCTGAAGCACTTGATGAAATCACTAAAGAAATAGTTCGTCCAATTGACGTTGTTCTCAACCTTGATTGTGATGAAAAGGAATTAGTGCGTCGTATTTCTGGTCGCCGCGTCTGTAAAGTATGCGGTGCTCCGTATCATATCGACACATTAAAGCCAAAAGTCGATGGTGTGTGTGATTTATGCGGCGGTCCTTTATATCAGCGTAATGATGATAATGAAGAGGCCTTAAAAGTCCGTTTAGAACACTATACCCATCAAACCAAACCCCTTCTTGAATTTTATCAAGTCAAAGGGTTGCTTCATAACTTCAATGGTTCATTGAGGAGTGAAGTATTATTCGATGAAATTGTCGAATTTCTGAAAAGTTAATTTATGATTATCGTCAAGTCACCAAGGGAAATAGCCTTAATGAAAAATGCCGGCAAGCTCGTTGCTAAAGTGTTCGAGACTGTTGGTCCAATGATTAAACCAGGCGTTTCCACTTATGAAATCAACGAAGCGGCTGAAAGAGTCATCTATGATGGTGGTGGCACTTGTCCGTGCAAGGGTTATTATGATTATCCTGCCGGCACTTGTGTTTCCGTCAACGATACGCTGATTCACGGCATTCCTTCGAAAAAAATCATTTTACAAGACGGGGACATAGTTTCCCTTGATGTCGTGGCGTGTCTTAATGGGTATTGCGCTGATGCCACTAGAACATTCTTGGTTGGCACGTGCAAAGAGAGTGTTAAAAAACTTGTAGAAGTTTGTAAAAATGCCTTCTTTGCTGGAATTAAACAAGCTAAACCAGGCAATCGAGTTGGTGATATCTCCGCTGCCATTCAAACATACGTAGAAGCTTCAGGTTATCATGTCGCGCGTGATTTTGCCGGTCATGGAATTGGCAAAAATATGCACGAAGACCCAAGTGTCCCAAATTATGGAAATCCCGGCAGTGGTGCTTTATTGCAAAAAGGTATGGCGCTTGCTGTTGAACCTATGATTTTAGAAGGGCACGCTCAAACACGTGTTCTCGGGGATGGTTGGACTGTCAAAAGTAAAGATGGAAAATTGACCTGTCATTACGAAAACACCATCATCATCACTGAAGAAGGTTGCGAAATAATCACATTAACTATAGGAGAGGAGCAAATTAATGGCTAAAACAGATGTCATCGAAGTTCAGGCGGTCGTTAAAGAATGTTTACCAAACGTAATGTTTAAGGTTGAACTAGAAAACGGCGTCGTAATCTTGGCCACCGTTTCTGGAAAAATCCGTATGAATCACATACGCATTCTCCCGGGAGATAGAGTTACGATAGAAATCTCGCCTTATGATTTAACACGGGGCCGTATTACATACCGATTCAAGTAATGAATCATTAGGAGGAAAAAAACTATGAAAGTTAGACCTTCCGTCAAACCAATCTGCTCTAAGTGCAGAGTCATCAAAAGACATGGCAAAGTCATGGTCATTTGCGCTGACCCTAAGCACAAACAGAGACAGGGTTAATTTAGGAGGAAATTAGAATATGGCACGTATTGTTGGTGTTGATATTCCAAACGACAAACCAGTAGGTATCGCTCTTACTTACATCTATGGTATCGGTCGTTATACCGCAGAATTAATTTGTGAAAAAGCAAAAGTTGATTTTGCCATCAGAGTGAAAGATTTAACAGACGATCAATTAGGCGCAGTCCGTAATGCGATTAGTCACTTCAAAAATGAAGGTGACCTCCGTCGTGAAGTTGCCCTAAATATCAAACGTTTATCCGAAATTGGTTGCTATCGTGGCGTTCGCCATAGAAGAGGCTTACCAGTTCGCGGTCAAAGAACAAAGACCAATGCTCGTACTCGCAAAGGTCCACGCAAAACCATCGCTAATAAAAAGATGGCACCTAAATAAAGAGAGGAGTAAAGAATTATGGCTAAAACTACAATCCGTAAAAAGAAAGTCAAACGTACCTTTACTCGCGGTGTCGCCCACATTCACGCGACATTCAATAACACCATCGTTACTATTTGTGACGAACAAGGTAATGCTCTTGCTTGGAGCAGCGCTGGTGCTAATGGTTTCAAAGGTGCGAAAAAGAGTACTCCATTCGCCGCTATGCAAGCCGCTGAAGCTGCTGGTAGAGCCGCGTATGAACAAGGCATCCGTCAAGTCGATGTGGATGTCAAGGGCCCAGGCCCAGGCAGAGAAGGTGCCATTCGTTCCCTCGCTGTCGCAGGTTTACAAGTATTATCAATTGTTGATACAACCCCAATTCCACACAATGGTTGCCGCCCACCAAAGAAACCACGCGGCTAATTTGAATTAGGAGGGAAGCAAGTTATGAAAATTGCAAATCCATTTGAAAGATTTGGTATTACTCAGGCTGATTATGACGACAAGGAGAACTATGGTCGCTTTGTCATTGAACCCTTAGAAAGAGGTTTCGGTCTCACATTAGGTAATGCCCTACGCAGAGTTTTATTGTCTGCTCTACCAGGCGCATCCATTTATGCGGTCGAAGTCGAGGGTGCACGTCATGAGTTCACTGCCCTTCCAGGCGTGGAAGAAGATGTGACAACCATCATCTTAAATTTAAAAGATTTAGTCTTACGCATCGATAGCGAAGATATGTCCAACAAACGTTTGGAAATCAACGTTACTGGTCCAGCTCTCGTCAAAGCAGGTGATATTATTTGCCCAGCTGGTGTCGAAGTTGTCAATCCAGATTTAGTAATCGCCAACGTCACAGAAAGCGGTTCTTTACGCATGATTCTCCATGCTCGTAATGGCCGTGGCTTCGTCACTGGCGAATACAACAAAACCTTATTCTCATCTTTACAATTAGGCACTATTTGTACTGATAGTAATTATTCCCCAGTTAAGAAAGCTAACTTCATCGTCGATGGTACACGTGTGGGTCACGACAGTCGTTTTGATATCTTAACCATTGAAGTTTGGACAAATGGTTCCATGCTTCCTCAAGAAGCGCTCGCTTTAGCAGCAAAAATTCTTATTGACCACTTCTCTAAGTTTCTCGATGTCGCCGATATCGCTCGCGATATCAACATCGAAAAAGATGTGGTGCAAGTCGAAGAAAACAAATATGAGAACTTCATTATTGAAGAACTCGATTTATCGGTCCGTTCTTACAACTGTTTAAAAAGAGCTGGTGTTGCCACCGTTCTAGAACTCACAGAAAAGACCGAAGAAGAAATGATGAAAGTCAAAAACCTTGGCAAGAAATCTTTAAAAGAAATAAAAGAAAAACTTGCGGCTTATGGCTTGTCATTCAAAGATTTTGAATAGGGAGGTCACACAACATGCCAGCACAAGGTAGAAAAAATGTTCATGGTAAAACAGGCGTTAGATTTAAGGCCGCTTACACCAAGAGCAAATATGAAAATATGCTTCGTAATGTCGTCACCGATTTAATCATTCATGGTTCCATCAAAGTGACTACAGCCGTCTCTAAAGACGTCATCAAAGAAGCCGATCGTTTAGTGACATTAACAAAAAATGAAGATGTGATGAATGCCAAACGCCAAGCAGCCAGATTCGTTCGCAACATCATTGCCGATGAAAAAACTAACCTTACTGCGTTAGATAAATTATTCGCCGAAATCGGTCCAAAGATGAAAGATCGTAACGGTGGCTACACCAAGCAATTCAAATTAGAAAATCGCCGCGGTGACAATGCACCTATCGTCTTAGTTACTTGGGTTGATTAATATATTAATCACTAAAATATCAAAATATACCTCACACATGTGGGGTATTTTTTACCAACAAAGATCAAAGGCATTACAATATTGTTCGTCCGCTATTTTGCAAAGACAAAAAGATGAAATAAAATAGATGTTCGACTATCAAATTTGGAACTTTATTCCCAAATTATTAATTTCATGTATAATCTATTAAAAGCTAATATGGCTTAAAAGTCGTTTTTATGTTTCCTTTTCTTTACCGTAAAGGCTACAATATATGCCATATGGTTGCTAGAATATTTCAAGTGCTAGAAAGAATGAACAAAAGATGAAAAAAATTGGTATTTTAGGCTCCGGTACTTGGGGCGCAGCTTTAGCAAATTTATTAACAGGCATTGGCCATGATGTTGTCTTATGGTCAAAATTTCCTCATGAAAAAGAGGCATTAGAAAACAGCTTAACACACCCGAATTTACCAGGGGTTGATTTAAATAAGAAAATTCACTTTTCCGCGGACATCGTTGAAAGTGTAACTGAAAGGGACATCATTGTTTTTGCCACACCTTCGGTTTTTGTGCGTCAAACAGCCCTTCTGGCGCGTCCTTTCCTTTCCAATAAGCAAATTATCGTCACCGTTGCTAAAGGCATTGAGGAAGGCTCTTTATTAACTACTAGTGAGATTATCCATGATGTCTTAAAAGACAAAGACTTACCTGTGGTTGCACTTTCAGGTCCAACTCACGCCGAAGAAGTGGCGATTGAAATGCCAACTTGTATTGTCGCCACATGTGAAAATATTAAATATGCTGAGATTATTCAAGACGTGTTTTATTCTTCAAAGTGCTTAAGAGTATATACAAACCAAGATATATTGGGTGTCGAAATTTGCGGCGCTTTGAAAAACATTATCGCTTTAGCGGCCGGTATGAGTGATGGCTTGGGTTATGGTGATAACGCTAAAGCTGCCCTGATTACTCGCGGCTTAAGAGAAATTACTCGGATTGGCTTAGCGATGGGAGCAAACATTAATACTTTCTCCGGCTTAACTGGAATTGGTGATATTGTTGTTACTGCGACCAGTGTGCATTCAAGAAATCACCGCGCGGGATATTTGCTCGGTAAAGGTTTTACCTTACAAGAAACCTTAGCGAAAGTTGGCATGGTGGTGGAAGGACTTAATTCCTTAAATGCTGCGATTGAGCTAGAGAAGAAATTTGATCTACAATTACCGATTATTGATACTGTTTACGATATTATCCAAGGTAAAACAACAGTCAAAGAAGCAGTTACCTCCTTGTTTTCAAGAAAAAAGCAAAACGAAGTCAACTTCTATTAAGTAAAAACCACCTCAAAAAATTGAGGTGGTTTTCATTTGCTTTGATGATAATTAGCTAAAGTTTCATCGCAACATCCCAAGCCCGCCAGATGACAGTACGGAGATTACCGACTTCATGGCAATCACCGACGAGATGAATATGTTTGTCCTTATTAAATTGTGGTGTTGGGTTATATCCAATTGAGAGTATAACTTTGCTACCAGGAATAAATAATTCCTTACCATCTTTATCAATGGCAATGACCCCATCTTCACGAATTTCTTTAACTTTTGTTTCTAAATGAACTGGTGTTTCGTGTAACAAAAAGTAATCTCTTAAATAAGAAGAATTGGCTAAGCAAACTCCGGGTACCGCAATCAAATCATTTTTCATTTCAATGATTGTTGGTTTTTTACCATTAAGAGACAAGTCATAAGCAATTTCACAGCCCGTTAAGCCGCCACCAATAACGATTGGATTTTCACCATAATCACCATTTCTATCCTTTAAGTAATCTAAAGCATCAATAGCTAGTTGAATGCCTTGAATATTTAAACTTTTTGCCTTAGAACCAGTAGCAACCACTAGTTCATCAAATTGGCCTTGTTTAGCTAAGCATTTGGAACAGTCAATGGATGCATTCATGAAAACTTTTATGTTTTCGTATTTCTTGATTTCACGGCGATACCAATCCAAAAGCTTGCGGTCTACTTCTTTGAAGTCAGGAGTAGTCGCGGTTACAAACACACCACCTAATTGATCAGTTTTTTCAAATAGTGAAACATTATGTCCTCTTTTTGCTAACACAATGGCTGTTTCCATACCGCCAATCCCACCGCCAATAACGGCGATTTTCTTTATTTTCTTAGCAGGAACGATTTTGTATTTTTTCGTCTGCATGGTCATCGGGTTTAACGCACAACGCGCCATATGTAATGCGTCATGCAAAGGTTGGTCGTTTGCGACACCTTTATAATGCGCCATATTAAAGCAAGCATTGTGGCAGTGAATGCAAGGCATGATTTCTTCTTCACGACCTTCCATAAGTTTTGTCACCCATTTTGGATCAACGAGAAATTGGCGAGCAACACCCATCGCATCAATTTTGCCTTCCTTGATAGCTTCAGCGGCAACTTCAGGAGTCATGCGACCAGCACAAACAACAGGAATATTAACAAATTTCCTTATGTGTGAGACATCTTCAAGATTACAGTTTTCTGGCATATAGCCTGGAGGATGAGCCCAATACCAAGCATCATAAGTGCCGTTGTCGCAGTTAAGCATGTCATAGCCTGCATCTTGCAAATATTTAGCTGCTCTTTCACTTTCTTCCATAGCGCGACCAATTTCGACGAATTGTTCGTTTGGCATTGCGCCTCTACCGAAAGCTTTAGTTTTGCTAACGACTGAGTATCTTAAGGTGACTGGAAAATTTTCACCGCACACTTTTTTAATTGCCTTAACAATTTCTACTGGAAAGCGATAGCGGTTTTCAAAACTGCCACCCCATTTATCTTTTCTAAAGTTTGAGTATGGGAGGGTGAACTGGTCTAATAAGTAACCTTCGTGAACAGCATGAATTTCCACCCCATCCACCCCGGCGTCCTTACATAATTTCGCCACTTTAGCAAAGCCATCAATCATTTTAAGAATTTGCTTTTCACTTAGTTCTTTTGTCATGACAGTTTCGTCCCAACGGTTAGGTAAAACGCTAGGAGCGGCATTAATCCAATTCATATTAAAAACTGGTTTTAATAAACCGCCGATGAGTTTGTTTTTGCAGCATTTGACCATGATATCGTTAATCGCCATTACGCGACCAAAGCCGGCAGTCAACTGCACAAACATTTTCGCTCCAGTTTGGTGAAGTTCATCCATAAAGGGCTTTAGTTTTTTATACATTCCTTTATTGGAATATAACCAGCCACCCATCATCGGGTTTTTAATTGGAGCGATGCCGGGGAGAATTAAACCAACGTTATTTTTTGCTCTTTCTAGTAAGAAGTTTGCCGCCTCTTTATCAAAATGCGCTGGTTCCATCCAACCGAAAATAGAAGTGCCTCCCATTGAAGTCATCACGATACGGTTTTTAATTTCCACATCGCGAATTTTCCACGGAGTAAATAAAGGTTTATAAATCTTTTTCATTATATGTGTACCTTTCCTACACGAGTATTTTATCACAAACCAAAATGACAAATTCAATATTTCGTTACAATTCGGTAAAAAAATATTGATTTCATTTAATATATAAGTTATAAATAGTTTGGTAAAAAAATACCGAATATTATGGAAAAGAAAAAAGTCTCAATTCGTCAATTAGAAAGATATCCCGTATACCTCAACTTCTTGCTATCGCTACGCAATAGTGGAATTGATAAGGTTTCGTCGAAACAAATTGCAGAAATGATGCTCTGTTCGGAGGAACAGGTGAGAAAAGATTTACAACTTGTTTCTCCTAAAAAAGCTTCTCCAGGAAGACAACGCGATGTCGGAGCACTCATCAATTTACTAAAAAACTTTCTTGGTTATAACAAAATCAACGAAGCGGTGTTAATTGGTGTTGGACATTTAGGTGGAGCCCTGATGTCATTTAAAGGATTTTTGGACTTTGGTTTAGAAATCGTTGCAGGATTCGATGTTAATCCCGCGCTTATCAACACCACAATCGCTGGTAAGCCTATCTATGATTTAGCGGAATTACCACGCATCTTAGAAGAAAGAAAAATTACCATCGCGATTCTCACCACTCCAAAATCTGTCAGCCAAGAAACTGTCGATAAATTAGTGGACTTTGGCATAAAGGCCATTTGGAATTATGTTCCAATGCACCTAAATGTACCAAAAGATGTCGTCATTGAAAATGTCGATTTCGCCGCCTCTCTTGCCATTCTCTCCCATCGTATCAATCGCAAAATTTAGGAGGATTATATCCTATGCTAGAAGAAAAGAAAATTGCTTCAGAAATATTAGAAGAAATTAACACTCTTGTAACCAATGGTCAAAAAGCTCTTGAACAATTTGAAAATTATGATCAAGAGAAAATTGATTATATTGTCGCCAAATGTTGTGTTGCCGGCCTAGACCACCATGGTTCTTTAGCTAGAGCGGCAATTGAAGAAACTAAACGCGGAGTATTTGAAGACAAGGCTGTTAAAAATTTATTCGCCTGTGAATATGTGCAAAACAATATGCGCCACTTAAAGACAGTTGGTATTATTAGTGAAAATTCAATATCTGGTATTACACAAATTGCTGAACCTGTTGGCGTTATTTGTGGTATTACACCAGTTACTAACCCAACTAGCACAGTCATCTTTAAAGCGCTCATTTGCTTAAAAACTCGTAATCCGATTATTTTTGCTTTCCATCCTTCTGCTCAACAATCTAGCAAGCAAGCTGCGCAATTAATGAAAGCAGTAGCAGAAGAAGCCGGTGCTCCAAAAAACTGTATTCAATGGATTGAACATCCTAGTCTTGATGCCACAAGTGCGTTAATGAACCACCCAGGTGTAGCCACTATCTTAGCGACTGGTGGTAATGCTCTTGTTAAGGCCGCTTATAGTTGTGGCAAACCAGCTTTGGGTGTTGGTGCGGGTAATGTCCCCGCCTACATGAATAAGTCATGCGATATTGAGCAAGCAGTCAACGACATTGTCTTAAGCAAGGCTTTTGATAATGGTATGGTATGCGCTTCCGAACAAGCGACAATTATCGATCAAGAAATTTGGGATGAAGCACTCGCCACTTTCGAACGTTTCAAAGTCTATTTTCTTAATGATGAAGAAAAAGCAAAACTTTCTAAATATATGTTTGGCTATGTTAAAGGTGAAGCTGACGTCGAAAAAGCCGTTCTTAATTCCGCAGCTGTTGGTCAATCAGCCACATGGATTGCTGAACAATCCGGAATTAAAGTTCCTGCTGATACAACAATCTTGGGTGTTGTTTGCGATGAAGTTGGCCCTAACGAACCCCTTTCTCGTGAAAAATTATCCCCAGTTTTAGCCTTCTTAAAGAGCACAAATGTCGAAGAAGGCTTCAAACTTGCCGCTGAAATGGTAGCATTTAATGGCCTTGGTCATAGCGCGGCAATTCATTGCAAAGATCAAAAAATGGCTGATGATTTTGGTAAACTAGTCAAAGCAATTAGAATCATTTGGAATTCTCCTGCAACTTTTGGTGGCATAGGCAATGTGTATAACTCATTCCTACCATCTTTAACTTTAGGTTGTGGTTCATACGGCCATAACTCAATCGGCGGAAATGTTAGTGCTATCAACTTATTAAATATTAAGCAAGTTGGTAAAAGGAGAAATAATATGCAATGGTTTAAAGTTCCTGCAAAAATCTATTTCGAAAGAAACTCGATTCAATATTTAAGAGATTGTAAAGAAATGCACAAAGTGTTCATCGTCACCGATAAGATGATGATTGAACTTGGCTTCTTACATAAGATTGAAGAACAACTCAATTCAAGAAGTGAAAAACCAATTATTCAAATTTGTAGCAGTATCGAACCAGATCCGGATATTTCTTCTGTGAGAAAAGGTGCCGATATGATGAAAGTGTTTGAACCCGATACTATTATCGCATTAGGTGGTGGTTCGGTTATGGACGCTGCAAAAGGTATGTGGCTTTTCTATGAACATCCTGAAGTCAATTTTGAAGACTTAAAACAAAAATTTATGGACATTCGTAAAAGAGCGTTCAAATATCCAGAATTAGGCAAAAAGTCCAAACTCATTTGTATTCCAACTACATCAGGTACTGGTAGTGAAGTAACTCCATTTGCTGTTATTTCTGATAAAGCAAACAAAAAGAAATATCCACTCGCAGACTATTCTTTAACTCCCACTATTGCGATTGTTGATCCAGAATTCACAACTAATTTACCTAAGGGTGCAACTGCAATGACTGGGTTGGATACTCTTACCCACGCAATCGAAGCTTATGTTTCAGTCATGGCAAACGACTTTACCGATGGCTTATGTTTAAAAGCTATTCAACTAGTTTTTAACTATCTACCACGTGCAGTAAAGTATGGAGCACAAGACTTAGAAGCTAGAGAAAAAATGCACAATGCTGCGACCATCGCGGGTATGGCATTTGCTAACGCTTTTTTAGGCATTGCCCATAGTTTAGCTCACAAAGTAGGTGGTGAATTCCACGCGACTCACGGCTTAGCGTGTGCAATTTTGTTACCACATGTTATTCGTTATAACGGTAAGGTGCCTACAAAATTAAGCGTCTGGCCAAAATACAATCATTATGTGGCAGATAAGCGCTATCAAGAAATCGCCCAATTACTCGGATTAAAGGCCGACTCCCCAGAAGTAGGCGTTGAAGCTTTAGCAACTGCTGTCACCAATTTATTAAGAGAAATCGGCGTAGATCCAAATTTCTCTGCCTACGGTATTAAAGAAGAAGAATGGTTAACTAAGATTGATGAAATTGCAACCTTAGCTTATGAAGATCAATGTTCACCTGCAAACCCAAGAATGCCTTTGGTAGCCGATATGAAACAAATCCTTATCGATAGCTTCAAGGGGAATTAAATTCAACCATTCAATTACACCAATATTTTTAAGAGCGTATTTGTGTCAATTAATGTTGTTATTTGATACGCGCGCTCGTATAATTAAAGACGCTTGATTACTAAAAGTAATAACTAGGAGGCTATTATGGCAAAATTACAACCACAAGCTGTAAAACTAATTACCGAAATAGTTGAACGGTTTAAGGATGAACCAACACCAACCATGATGATTCTTGAAGAAATTCAAAGGGAATACGGTTATGTTCCTCTTGAAGTCCAAGAATTGGTCAGTCAATTAACTGGAATTCCAGTCAGTGAAATTTATGGTGTGGTCACTTTTTATTCGTTCTTTTCTATGGTACCAAAGGGCAAATATGTTGTCGGTGTTTGCTTAGGCACTGCTTGTTATGTTAAGGGCAGTCAATTGGTGAGCGATAAATTCAGTGAAGTTCTTGGTATTAAACCAGGCGAAACAACTGCTGATGGTTTATTCACCCTTGATCACTTACGTTGCATTGGCGCTTGTGCCGTCGCTCCAGCCGTTTCTATTAACGGTAAAGTATATCCACAAGTTAAAGTGGACAACGTGAAGAAAATTGTCGAAGACTATCGTGCAAAGGAGGCGCAATAATTATGAATTTGGAAAAAATTAAAAGCGAACAAGAATTACAAGAGCGCTTTGAACATTGCAGTAAGTGCTTAGACAAAAAATTCCGTGGCGAACCAGGTCATCGTGCAATTGTTGTTTGTGGTGGTACAGGTTGCTTATCTAGTGACTCTCAAGAAGTGGTGGATAATTTCCTCCAATTAATTAAGGATAATGGCTTAGAGGGCAAAGTAACAGCCAACCTCGTTGGTTGCTTTGGCTTCTGCTCACAAGGTCCATTTGTTAAAATTTTCCCAGAAGATACTCTTTATACCAAGGTCAAACCAGCCGACGTTAAAGAAATTTTCGAAAAAGATATTTTAAACGGTGAAGTCGTTACTCGTTTGCTCTTTGTTGACCCTCAAACAAAAGAGCATGTCCAAAGACAAGTCGACATCAACTTTTATCGTTTACAAAATAGAAACTACGCCCTTGCCGGTAACGGCGAAATCGATCCAGAAAACCTTGATGAAGCTCTCGGCTACGGCGCTTTCAAAGGCTTAGCAAGAGCCTTAAAGATGTCAAGAGATGAAGTCATTCAAGAAGTGATTAAGTCCGGTTTGCGTGGTAGAGGTGGCGCAGGTTTTCCAACTGGTAAAAAATGGTCCTTTGTACCAAAAACTCCTGGACCAAAATATATGATTTGTAATGGTGACGAAGGTGACCCAGGTGCTTTCATGGATCGTTCCATCATTGAAGGTAATCCAGTCAACTTAATCGAAGGCATGATGATTGCTGGTTATGCGATTGGCGCACAAGATGGTTACTTCTACGTTCGTGCTGAATATCCGGTTGCTGTTAAAAGATTAGCCAAAGCTATCGAAGAATTAGAAGAAATCGGTTTATTAGGCGATAACATCTTAGGTTCCGACTTCTCATTCCGCTGCCACATTAGATTAGGCGCTGGCGCATTCGTTTGTGGTGAAGAAACAGCTTTGATTAATAGTATTGAAGGCAAACGCGGTATGCCTCGCCCTCGCCCTCCATTCCCTGCAGTTAAAGGTTTATGGGATTGTCCATCGGTCGTTAATAACGTCGAAACTCTCGCATGCTTACCTTTAATCTTAAGAGAAGGTTGGGAAAAATTTGCCGCAATTGGCACTGCTGATACCAAAGGTACTAAAGTATTTGCTCTTGGTGGCAAAGTTAATAACGTTGGTTTAGTTGAAGTTCCAATGGGCACAACTTTAAGACAATTAATTTATGATATCGGTGGTGGCATTCCAGATGGTAAAAAATTCAAGGCCATTCAAACTGGCGGTCCTTCTGGCGGTTGCTTAACTGAAAAAGACTTAGATACACCAATCGACTTTGGTAGCTTGGTAGCTGCTGGTAGTATGATGGGTTCTGGTGGCGCTATTGTTATGGACGAAGACAACTGTATGGTCGACGTCGCTAAATTCTATATGGAATTCATTTGCGATGAATCATGTGGTAAATGTTCTCCATGCCGTATCGGCACCAAGAGAATTTTAGATATCTTAACAAAGATTTGTGATGGTAAAGGCACTCCACAAGATTTAGATAATCTTCAAGAATTAGCCGCTGTTGTTAAAAACAACTCTCTCTGTGCATTAGGCCAAACCGCTGCTAACCCAATCGTTAGCACGATTAAAGCTTTCCCAGAAGAATATCAAGCACACGTCGTTGATCACAAATGCCCAGCCCATGTTTGCAAAAACATGATGGAATATTATATCATTCCAGAGAAATGTATTGGCTGTGGTGCTTGTCAACGTGGTTGCCCAACTAGCTGTATCCATCCAACCGATATCCCAGCCAAACTTCCAAATAAGTTTGTCTTGAAGATTGATGTCGCTAACTGCGTTAAGTGTGGTAACTGCCAAGCAGCATGTCGCTTCGGCGCCGTTATCAAGAGATAGGAGAATCAAATTATGGCATTAGTTAATATTAAAATTAATGGTCAGCCTTACCAAGTGGAAGCTGGCCTCACCATCCTTCAAGCGGCGAAGAAATGCGGTTATTTAATCCCTACTCTTTGCACTTATCAAAACGGCGAATGCTCTCAAGGTTCTTGTCGCGTTTGTTTAGTTGAAGTCGTCGGTGCACGCGGTTTAGTCGCTTCTTGCGTCTACCCAATTAACGAAGGTATGGAAATTGTTACCAACTCGCAAACTGCTGTTGATGCAAGAAGAGCGTCGGTTGAGTTATTACTTTCCAATCACCAAAAAAATTGTTTGCAATGTCCAAAACAAGGCAAATGTGAATTATTAGAAGTATCCAAAATTGTCGGTGCAAGAGACTTAAAATATATTGGTCCATCTTCTCCAAACACCATTGATGAAATTGCTCCAGGTTTAATGCGTAATACCGCCAAATGTATTCTTTGTGGCCGCTGCGTTGAAAGATGTAAAAAAGCTCATGGTATTGCTATTTTAGGTTTCGAAAATCGTGGTTTTAAAACAATCGTTGCTCCAGTAGAAAATAGAAGTTTTGCGAAGTCCCCATGTTTACAATGTGGTCAATGCGTGAACGTTTGCCCAACTGGTGCGTTATATGAAAACGAAGAAATCGCAAAAGTTGATGCTGCTTTCAAAGCTGGCAAAAAAGTTATTGTCCAAACTGCTCCTGCGGTTAGAGCTGCTATTGCTGAAGAATTCGGTCATCCAATTGGCACTCCAGGCACAGGCAAAATGGTTGCTGCTTTACATAGACTTGGTTTCTATCGTGTCTTTGACACCAACTTCGGTGCGGACTTAACCATTATGGAAGAAGCCAATGAATTACTCGATAGAATTACTAAAAAAACTGCTCCACTTCCACAAATTACTTCTTGTTCTCCAGGTTGGGTTAATTATATGGAGTACTTCTATCCAGATGTTGCTCCTCACGTCTCAACTTGCAAATCTCCACATATGATGGTTGGTGCGGTCATCAAATCTTATTTCGCTAAGACTCACAATCTTGATCCAAACGATTTATTCGTCGTTTCTATCATGCCTTGCACAGCGAAAAAATATGAACGTTCAAGAAAAGAAATGCCTAATGATGTCGACGCTGTCTTAACTACTCGCGAATTAGCAAAAGTAATTAAACGCGCAGGTATTGAATGGGATAAATTACCTGATGAAGATTTTGATAAGGACTTAATGGGCGAATATAGTGGTGCTGGTGTCATTTTCGGTGTCACAGGTGGAGTTATGGAAGCGGCTTTAAGAACAACTTATTTCTGGCTAACTGGCGAAGAATATGGTCCAGTCGGCTTCCAAGAAGTTCGTGGTATGAAAGGAACAAGAGAAGCCACTATTAACGTCAAAGGCCAAGAAATTAAAGTGGCCGTCACTTCTGGTATGGCCAATGCTAAAATCTTGTTAGACCAAATTAGAAATGGTACTTCTCCATATACCTTTATTGAAATTATGTGTTGCCCAGGCGGTTGTATTGCGGGTGGTGGTCAACCATTCGTCAAACCAATGTTCTTACCAAAAGAAGGCGACGATATTCTCGATACATATCGTTTAAAACGTGCC
Organism: Erysipelotrichaceae bacterium; assembly: GCA_012744375.1. Lineage (GTDB taxonomy): Bacteria > Bacillota_I > Bacilli_A > RFN20 > CAG-826 > RUG14515. Next base: position 52,620 of record JAAYCD010000093.1, read on the forward strand.
TCTGTCTTATATGGTGAAGATGAACGCTTAGTCGTCCGTCAATCCCACAATAATAAGGACATTCAAAACCTTTACACCAATTTCTTAGGCAAACCTGGTAGTCACTTGGCGGAACAATTGCTCCATACTTCTTACGACATTGAACGTCCATGCTACCCAGATAAAGAATAATTACCAAAAAAATCCAAAAAGGGGCGAAATTACTACAAAATTGCCCCTTTTTTATCTACAATATAAATACTGATTATGAATATTAAATTTTACAACTCTTTATCAAATTCTTTAGAAGATTTCATCACAATTGAACCAAACAAAGTTGGCATGTATGTTTGTGGCCCAACTGTTTATAACTATGCCCACATTGGTAACATGCGTCCTGTCGTTGTTTTTGATACTTTAAGAAGATTTTTAACTTATGTCGGTTATGAAGTTACTTATGTTAGTAACTATACCGATGTCGACGATAAAATCATTAAAGCTGCGAAAATTGAAGGTAAAAAAGAAAAAGAATTAACCGATTTTTATATTGCGGCTTATGAACAAACAATCAAAGATATCGGCGCGATGTCGCCAAACATCAAACCACGCGTAACTGATTACATGAATCAAATTATTGCCTATATCGAAAATTTGGTCAAAATTGGTGCGGCTTATGTAGTTGATGGAGATGTATATTTCCGCGTGAATAAAATAAAAGATTATGGCGCTTTAAGTGGTATCAACATCGACGATTTGTTGGTGGGCGCAAGAATAGAAGAAAATACCTTAAAAGAGAGTCCATTAGATTTTGCATTATGGAAAAAAACTAATGAGGGAATCAAATGGTCCTCCCCTTGGGGAGAAGGTCGACCAGGTTGGCATACTGAATGTTGCGTAATGGTTGAAAATATTTTCTCGCGGCACTATATTGATATTCACGGCGGTGGCTATGATTTAAAATTCCCACACCACGAGAATGAAATTGCCCAATCGGAAGCAACAAACCACAACAAGATTGCGAAGTATTGGTTACATAATGCCTTCATTAATATTGGCAATGAAAAGATGGCTAAATCTCTTGGCAACGCAATTTATGCCAAAGATATGATTGCTGAACACGGTGGTCCAGTCACGCGTTTGGTCATCTTGAATGCGCATTATCGTCAACCGGTTAATTTCACCGAAGACACCATTACTGAAGCAAAGAAAGTTTTTGAGCGTCTACAAAGCGCCTATAAGCAAGCAGCATTGAAACTACAATCTAATAAAATCGTTCTATCGGAAGGCAAACCATTATTTATCGATAAATTTTTAGAAGCTTTAGCAGATGATTTAAATACCGCGAATGCGCTTGCCGAAGTGTTTAACGTCTTAAAAGAACTCAACTCACAAATTAGAGCACGAGATACTAATTTTGTATTGTTAAACAATTTATTTAAGACCTTAACCGATATGTTCTTTGTCCTAGGGTTAGATATTACCTATGTGATGTTTGATGAAGAAATCGCGCGACTATATGAACAATATCTTGCCCACAAAGCAAACAAAGAATTCGCCTTATCAGATGAAATTAGGAAAATTTTGAGCGAGAAAGGAGTCATGTAACCACCGGCATTAATTTTTTATGTCACTTATTGAAAAATTACTTGATGTATTAAACATGACTGGCGAAGTCAAAAGTACCGCCAGTGTGATCATCTCCATTGGTGTAATTTTAATTTGTGGCTTCTTGATGACTCGCTTAACTAAATTACTTAAATTACCTAACGTAACTGCATATTTGATTGCTGGCATTATCATTGGTCCATCGATGATTAACGTTGTGCCACAACAATTTATCGATTCAACAAGTTTTTTAGGTGATATTGCTCTTGCTTTTATTGCTTTTAGCGTTGGTGAATATTTTAAAATCAAAGATATTAATAAAGTTGGTCCTAAAATTGTTGTCATTACTTTAATGGAAGCTTTATTGGCTTTCGTTTTGACTTTCGTCGTTTGTTATTTCTTAATTCGTTTAGAATTTGCCTTCGCTTTAGTTATTTCTTCTTTAGCTTCTGTCACTGCCCCGACAAGCACCATTATGACGATTAAGCAAACCAAAGCTAAAGGACCATTCGTTAACACGTTGTTAGAAGTGGTAGCGTTAGATAATGCTTTTTCACTTATTTTGTTTTCGGTAGCTATTTCTATTTCGGTTGCCCTAGGAAATGGCGGATCAGTAAATGCGAGCGAAATTATAATGCCGATTATATATAACATTATTTGTTTAGCAATAGGTATCGTTTTCGGCTTTATCTTAAAGTTTTTACTTCCATCAAGAAGAACAACCGATAATCGCTTGATTATTGTAGCGGCGCTTATTTTATTGTTCTGTGGTGTGTGTGCATTGTTTGGCCAATCGCCATTACTTGGTTGTATGGCTATTGGAACGGTTTATACTAACCTGACGAAAAATGATGACAAAATATTCGCCCAAGTCAATTACTTTATTCCACCAATCATGCTAGTTTTCTTCGTTAGAAGTGGCATGAAATTTAATTTCGCTGATTTGACTGCCACCCATACTGGCTTTGTTTTACCGTTTTTCCTCATCGTGATTATTTATTTCTTTACTAGATTAATTGGTAAATATTGTGGTGGTTTACTTGGAAGCGCCATTGTTAGGACGCCACGCAACACTAGTTTTTACTTAGGTTTAGGTTTGCTGCCACAAGGTAGTATTGCGATTGCTTTGGCGACATCGGGTGCAAGGACGTTATCTTCTGTTGGCTTAGGCGATGCTTCTGACGCATTACTAACCATCATTTTAGCGTCAGTTTTTATGTTTGAATTAATCGGCCCGCCATTTACGAAACTCGCTTTATATTTGTCCCACTCATACGAAACTAAATTAGATAACTTAGTTCCAGAAGTAGAGGTAAATAAACAAGTGCTTGTTACAGAAGGCACTTCAAAAGAGGTAGAAACTCTTGTTGCACAAATCCAACGCATCTCAGAAGAAGTCGGCTATTTAAGCGAGATTGAAGAGGCCGAGGAAGCTTTTACTGAGGCGGCTGAAGAATATCATGACAATATGCATTATCGTCGAAATTATCGACATTTCATAAATAAAAAATAGGAGTGTAAAAATATGTTAGTATTAGCAGATTTATCAAATTACTCAGCTTTGGACCCACTAAGTCAACTAACTAGTGGTTGGCTAAATGAAATTAACATTTGGACCATTTTAATTAGAATCATTGCCGTTTTAATAATCGGTGGTGTATTTGGTATCGAAAGAAGTAGAAAAAGACATACAGCGGGCTTAAGAACATTTATGTTAGTATCCTTGTTTGCAGGTATAGCTGGTTTGCTTGATGTTTTTATTACCACTAATTTTGGTGAAGTTTTCCCAGCAATCAGTGTGGCGATGGTTTTAGGTGTTGCAATTATTTCTAGTAACACATTGCTTTATAGTAGCAAAAGTCAAATTAAAGGATTAACAACCGCGGTAGCATTATGGTTAACATCAATCCTTGGCATTAGTTTCGGTTTCGGTTTTTATACAGTTGGTATTATCGCTTTTATCTGCGTTTACGTTTTACTCAATGTGTTGACCAAGTTGGAAAGATACCTTAAAGATCATAGCAATCATTTCGATATCCAATTAGAACTTAAAAACCGCAACAATCTTGCCAATTTTACTGGAGTTATTAGAAAACTCGGCTTAAAAATTGACGATATCGAGGCTAATCCAGCCTATGCAAACACAGGTTTAGGTGTTTTCACAATTTCATTGACAGTAACTTCAGATCAACTTAAAAAATATAAATCTCACCGAGAAATTATTGAAACTTTATCTACTTTAGAATACATTAATTGTATTGAAGAAATAGATTAATCATGCAGAAAGATAACTTTCTTATCTATGGCAAAAATCCTTTAATTGAGGCGGTTAAAACTAATCGCGTCGTTAAGGTTTTTTTGTTAAAAAACTTTAGTGATGAAAAAATAATGACGCTACTAAATGACCACCATTTGCCAATCACCTATCTAAATTTAAGTGAAATGGATAAAATGTGTGAAAATGGTGTGCATCAAGGGGCAGCAGCGGAACTTAAGCCATATAATACCGTTGGCTTAGAAGAAATCATTGCTAAAGCAAAAAAATTAGAAAAACAAATTATCGTCATGCTTGACAACATCGTTGATCCACATAATCTTGGTGCAATTTTAAGGAGCGCTGATTTTTTTGGAGCAGCAGGAGTTGTTTTACCAAAGCATAACTCTGTTTCTTTAAACGCCACAGTGGCAAAAACTAGCGCTGGGGCGATAAATTATGTGCCTGTTGCAGTAGTTAATAATCTTAATCAGGCAATAAAAATATTACAGGAAAATGGTTATTGGGTTGTTGCTACCGATGGTAGCGCCAAGCAAAGTTACACCGACTTAAAATACGATTTTCCAGTCGTCATCATTATTGGTAGCGAAGGCAAAGGAATTTCTTCTCTCGTCCTAAAGAATTCTGATTATGTGGTCAAAATTCCTCAATTTGGTCACGTCAATTCTTTAAACGCCTCTGTGGCAGCCGGCATTATATTAGCGGAGGTGCGTAAAACAAATATCTAATCTACTGAAAGGAGATTTGTTCTATGCCAGCAAAAATAACAAAAGATTATTTAACTGACGACTATCTACACTCACTGTGCGCAAAAAACATTCCTGGCGCATATGAAAAATTTTTTCGAAAATACCAAATGTTTAGCAGGAAAGTTGTTAAACAAATTCAAATTAACTACCCAAACTCTGGAGTGAGTTTTGAAGATTTACTGGCCGTTTGCGACAGCCATTTTCATATTATTGTGAAAAAATATGATCCAAACAGCGGGAATTTTTATTCATTCTGGCATACCCTTATTGAACGAGAAGTAATGGATTATCTAATGGAAAATTCCTATAAAGGTAAAGCCAGAGTATTTGCAGGAGTATATACTTTAGACGAAGAAATGGATGAAAGACAGGCTTGCTATGAGTATTTGCGTGAAGATGATGAGACTCATCTCACCGAACGGCAAATAAAAGAACTAAAACTTTTCTTAAAACAAAATTCCAGTAAATTTGAAGCTAACGAACTATTAGTGCTAAATCTAAATCTCGAAGGATATTCTTTAAGTGAGATAGAAGCAACAGGAGTGATGAAGAGGTCGACAATATATCTAACCTACAACAAAGCAGTTGAAAAGCTTAGAAAATTACTTGGAATTAAACAATAAATTATCGGCCATATGGCAGTATCACAAAGTGAAAGGGTGGATATCATTACATATTTTTTTATGTGCGTGCTATAATGCGTAACATGAGCAAATTAGAAATCAAAAATCTCACTTTTTCCTACGATAATAAGATCAATGTCATCGACGACATTTCTTTCAAGGTGGAGAAGGGGCAATTCGTTTCAATTATTGGCCATAATGGGTCAGGAAAATCAACTTTAGCGAAATTGATTGTTGGATTACTTGATAAAAACAACGGCCAAATCTTTTTTGATAATGAAGAAATCACTAAAAAGAACATGGTTAGATTACAGAGCAAAACCGCGCTCGTTTTCCAAAATCCTGATAATCAATTTATTGGCGCGACCGTCGAAGATGATATCGCTTTCGGCTTGGAAAACATTAATTTTCCACATGAAAAGATGCAGGAAGAAATTGAACGATTTGCTAAAGAAGTGGGCATGTTTGAGTACTTGAACAAAGAACCAAGTAACTTGTCTGGTGGACAAAAACAACGCGTCGCTATTGCGGGAGCTTTGATTTTACATCCAGAGATATTAATTCTTGATGAGGCAACTTCGATGCTTGATCCAAAGGGCAAGGCGACGGTTAGACGTGTTATTGACCGTTTGCACCAAGAAAAAAAGGATTTAACGATTATTGCGATTACCCATGATATTGATGAAGCAATGTTGAGTGACGAAGTTTTGGTTTTAAGCCGTGGCAAACTAATTAAAAAAGGATCACCTAAAATTGTGCTTCGTGACGAAGAGACATTGCGTTCATTGCGTTTAGATATGCCCTTTGTTTATCGTTTAGAAAAAGGACTAAAAAGCCTTGGTATTAAAGCAAAAGCTGAAACGGTTGACCAACTGGTGGAGGATATATGGGCATCAAAGTAAACAATGTTTCCTACACATACCAAAAGAAAGCATCAACCGCGACCTTGGCGCTAAATGATGTTTCTTTAGAAATTTATGATAATGATTTTGTGGCTTTAGTCGGAGAAACCGGTAGTGGTAAATCAACTTTGGTCCAATGTTTTAATGGATTAATTATTCCCGATAATGGTGAAATCGTCGTTGATGATTTTATTGTTTCTTATAAAAATCGTAAGAGCCGTAGACTTAAAAATTTAAGAAAACGAGTCGGCCTTGTTTTTCAATTTCCCGAATATCAACTGTTTGAAGAAACGGTGGAAAAAGATGTTGCTTTTGGTGTAAAAAATTTTGGTCTCAAAGGCGAAGCTGCTTTAGAAAAAGCCCATCAAGCTTTAGACCTCGTCGGATTAGATTCTTCTTATTATCAACGCCCACCTTTTGAATTAAGTGGTGGTGAAAAAAGAAAAGTCGCTATTGCTGGAGTTTTGGTCATAGAACCAGACATCTTAGTATTTGATGAACCAACCGCTGGCTTGGATCCTGAAAGCAGTAAAGAACTAATGGCGTTAATTACCAAATTACACGAACAAGGTAAGACAATTATCGTTGTTACTCACGATATGGATTTGGTAAATACTTATGCAAAACGAGTGCTGATGTTAGATCATGGCAAACTCGTATTTTCTGGAACCCCTAATGCATTATTCAATCACATTCAAAATTATGATCGACTCGATGTTCCTTTACTCATTAAAGTCGCTAAAAAACTTAAAGAGAAAGGGATGGACTTACCTGTAGAAGGTATCCATACAATTGATGACTTATTAACTTATATCAAGAAATGGAGGGAAAACCATGTCTAGTATGACTTTTGGTCGTTATACCTTCCGCGAGACTTTTATTCATCGTCTTGATGCAAGAAATAAGATCTTTTTAATGATTATTTTTATGGTTGGAATTTTCTTCCAATTTAATTTATGGTCAACGGCCTTGTTGTTAAGCGGCTTTTACGTTATTTTATTAATTGTTTTTATGACCATTGCCCGCATTAATTTTTTAAGTTTATTTAAGTCATTAGGAGGCATGTGGATATTCATTTTGCTATTAATGGCTATTTATATTTTTATCCCTAATAATAACTATTATTTACCAACCGCTTTTACGATTGGAAATGTTGATGTTAAGTGGGACGCTATTTGTCAATCGGCTTATATCGTTATGCGTTTAGTATTGATGTTAGCCTTAACGATGATTTTAACTAGCACCACAAAACCGATGGATATGACCTATGCTTTTGAATGGTATATGCGACCATTAAAGCCAATCCATTTTCCTGTAAATGAAATCTCGATGACTTTGTCAATTGCTTTGCGTTTTATTCCTACGTTGCTCGATGAAACAGATCGAATAATGAAAGCTCAAGCCTCACGCGGAATCGATTTTAATCACGGGGGTGTCTTTAAACGCTTTGGAGCAATCATTGCTTTAATAATTCCGCTTTTCGTCTCTGCTTTAGAAAGGAGTGAAGAACTTGCAAATGCAATGATTGTCAGGGGATATGACCCAAAGGCAAAACGTTCTAAATACCGTCTCTTAAAATTCTCATATCGCGATATTTTTGCTTTCCTATTAATTGTGGGATTATTTGGTTTAATTATTTATTTATCAGTAATTGATACTAAACTTAACCCCTTAGATTTAGTGGAAATTATCTTTAAGGTAAAAGGATTCTAGACATGAAAATATTCGGGACGTGTGCATATAAAGGCACAAATTATTATGGCTGGCAAAAGCAAGTAAATCACATCAGTGTTCAAGGCACTATCGAAGAAGCTTTATCGCAAATTTATAATACTAAAATTACCATTATCGGCAGTGGTAGAACTGATGCAGGAACGCACGCCATTAAGCAATGTTTTCACTACGAGACTGATAAAGAAAAAGACTTAGAACAACTTGCTTATGCATTAAATAAAATTCTCCCCGAAGACATAAAAATTCATGGTTTGTCTTTGGTTGATGATTGTTTTCATGCGCGCTATTCTGCAAAAAGAAAAGTGTATGAATACCAGATTGCTTTAACTAATAAAGACCCCTTTATTTTCGATGCCGCATACATTTATCCTTATGAATTTAATCTCTTGGTATTTAAAGAAGCACTAATGCTCTTCTTGGGCGAACACAACTTTCAAGATTTCACTTCAAAAGAAATTGACGAAGATAATTTTGTTAGAACTATTTATGATATTAAAATTGAACAAAACGACAATATTATTAAAGTAACTTTTGAGGGCAATGGCTTTATGCGCTATCAAATTAGAAACATGGTTGGTACTGCGCTAGTCATTGCAAGCAACAAAGAAAGAATTGATTTTATTGTCTCACATTTAGATAGTAATAAAATTCGTTCTATCGTCGCTTATAAGGCCCCTGCCAATGGTCTATATTTGGTTGACGTAAGATATTAATATTTTCTTATTTAATAAATCACTTACTTTGTAATCATACAAAAAAATATGCGTTTTAATGATATTTTTGTTCAATATTACTCTTACGCGTGGTAATATTTTGACGCACAATAGTATAAGGAGTTTATATTTTTATGGGTAGAGCACACGAAGTAAGAGCCAAATCAATGGCTATTACGGCAGCAAAAAAATCAGCCCTCTTTATGAGAGCAAGTAAAGAAATTTATATGGCGGCTAAATCTGGTGTTCCTGACCCAGAAATGAATTTAGCATTGCGTTCCGCGATAGAAAAATGGCGCGGTCAAAATGTTACCAAAGATGTTATTGAAAGAGCCATTCAAAAAGCAAAAGGCGGTTCAGCTGAGAGCTATGCTGAAGGTCGTTATGAAGCCTTTGGTCCAGGCGGTTCCCTCTTCATCATTGATACATTGACCGATAATTCCAATCGCGCTTTTATTGATATTAGAACAGCATTTACAAAAAAGGGTGGTCACTTGGGTGCAACATTATTTAATTTTACCCAAGTTGGTTTATTTGTTTTCAAAGGTAACAATCGCGACGAAGTTGAAGAAAATTTGATACTTTCTGACGTCGATGTTAGAGAAGTAAATGCCAGTGATAATCATGTCGAAGTATTGGTAGAACCATCTGCCTTTGCCGCAGCAAGAGAAGTTTTAGGAGGTATGGGTATTTCAGAATTTGAAACCGCAGAAATTACCTTTTTGCCAAACGATCCTATTGACCTCATTGACGCAGAAGAAAAGCGTTTATTCAACGAATTATGCGATGTTTTGGATGAACTCCAAGATGTGCAAAACGTCTATCATAACGTCAAATAGAAATTAACCTATTATTTTACAAAAGCCAGTCAGTAAAACGATTGGTTTTTTTGTTGTTTTTTACTTAAAAACAATTGTAATTATTCCGCCATATTTTATTTATTTAAATAATCATTTGACATCCGGACTTTAAACACGTAATATTTTTATCGGCACAAAAGCTAAATTAGCGAAGTCCCCGGTAAGGAAAAAGTTAGTTTGGTAAAGGAGGATTTAAGTTATGCAACGTCAAACTACTATTGCAAAAACAAACGAAATCCAAAGAAAATGGTATGTCGTGGATGCCGCAGACAAGCCATTAGGAAGATTAGCCACCCAAGTTGCCCAAATTTTAATTGGCAAGAATAAACCAATTTGGACACCTAACGTTGATTGCGGTGACTATGTTATTATTATCAATGCTGAAAAAGTTTCACTTTCCGGCGACAAACTTAATAACAAAAAATACTACAATGTTTCTGGTTACAACGGCGGCTTGCGTGTTCGTACCGCAGGCACAATGATTGAAAAATATCCAGTTGAGATGCTCGAACGCTGCCTTCATGGTATGATGCCAAAAGGTCGCTTAGGTCGTCAAATGATAAAGAAACTCTTTGTCTACGCTGGCCCAGAACACAAAAATGCAGCTCAAAAACCTGAAGTTCTTGAGCTCAAATTCTAGGAGGTCTTGGTATGGCAAAGAAAACTGATCTTCAATATTACGGCACAGGTAAGAGAAAATCTTCCATTGCTCGCGTTTATGTCACTGCTGGCACTGGCAAAATCATTGTTAATGATCGTCCAGTCGATGAGTACATGCCTTATGCGACATTGGTTCTCGATTTAAAACAACCATTGGTTTTAACAGGTACTGAAAATAAATACGATGTACGTGCTGAAGTCAAAGGTGGTGGTTTCACCGGTCAAGCTGGTGCAATCCGTTTAGGTATCACAAGAGCGTTACTCGAAGCAGGTTGCGACCGCGCAGTCTTAAAAGCTGCAGGCATGATCACTCGTGACTCCCGCAAAAAAGAACGTAAGAAATACGGTCTCAAAGCGGCACGTAGAGCCCCACAATTCAGCAAACGTTAATCGTTTCTGTTTCTCAACATTATCAAGTACAAGAAAAGGAAGCCTAAACTTCCTTTTTTTCTTGTAAAAAAGCCTGTAAAAAAACGTTGATTTTGCTATATCGTTGTTGTATATTATTAGCGCTGTCTTGGAAAAGAAGCGGGCCCATAGCTCAGTTGGTTAGAGCGCGCCCCTGATAAGGGCGAGGTCGATAGTTCAAATCTATTTGGGCCCACCAAAGTAAGCTAAACAAGGAACCACATACTTGTGGTTCTTTTTGTTGATAGCAGCGCAATAACGCCAATAATTTTTATATAAGTAACATCTCGAAAAACTTATATAAACAAGCAAATAGTGCTGTTGGTCGGCAGTGTGCAACGCTAATAATGGTTCTTTTTTACTTTTTATTGATAAATAACATTGAGTTTGTTATATTATTTAGGCGCTGGAGACTTAGTTCAGCGGGAGAACGCTTCCTTCACACGGAAGAGGTCGTAGGTTCGATCCCTACAGTGTCCACCATATTTGCCGTCTTAGCTCAATTGGCAGAGCAGTTGATTTGTAATCATCAGGTTGTTGGTTCGATTCCGATAGACGGCACCAGCCAATTAATTACCTAGTTTTACTAGGTTTTTTATTTTTTCAACATTTTTGAGCACATAATAATAAATTATAAAACTATTGTCATTATGGCATATTGTTATAAATTTGATTGATTAGAAATTTTTCTTTTTCATAAATTACAAAACAAAAAAATCAAACGGGGTGGTTTGCACGATTGAAAGTTTTTTCCTTCGATTGGTTGATTCAAGAGCTAAGATTAATAACAATCAGAAGTTCAGAGTTCAAGAATGAAGCGAAGCGAAGAATTAAACATTGTGTTTTGTATTTTGTTTATTAAGAGAACGTGGTCACAAAAATGTAGGAAAGAACAAAAACACGATAAACCATTTAGGAATCATAAGTGAAATATTTATTTAATAATAAATCGGAATGTATTAAAATACTTTGTGGCCCTTCAATAAGGTATGGTTCGAACCGATAGACGGCACCAAACCGTAAACTAGTGGAGGCGGCCTCTGTTTCATTTTATGCGCCTATGGCGGAACTGGCAGACGCGCTAGACTTAGGATCTAGTGAGGCAACTCGTACAGGTTCGATTCCTGCTAGGCGCACCAA
>JAAYCD010000028.1 GCA_012744375.1 Erysipelotrichaceae bacterium
AGATGATGAAAAAAGAGGCTATAACCATGTGTTTGAAATATTTAAATTAATTGGCTTAAAAATGCATCCGATTCTTGAAAAAACTGAACAGCACAAACAAGCAACAAGCAATGTTAAAGGCAGAGAAAAAATTTACCACTACCTGCGACTAATTGAAACCCCAGATTTAAGAAAAACAAAAGTCTTAATTGTGGATGATATTTACACTACAGGTTCGACAATAAGAGCGGCTATTAATCTCGTCGAAAAACTAAATCCAAAAACAATAAAGGTGTTAGTTATAGCTAAAACCAGGCCAAAAAAGGTCAAATAGACGACCAATCTAGCAAGATTGTATTAGACAATAAAGCGGTTGATTGATATTATAGTTAAGCGAATGTTTGACATTCTTTTACAAAGAAAGGCACACCATTTGATGTGATCGGTATTAAATTATGGGATTTTTTGATAAAAGAGCTTTGAAAAAATATCAGCGTGAAGCTGAAAAAGTTGTTGCTTTTGAAAAAATCATGGCAGCACTTAGTGATGATGAATTGCGCGCGAAAACAGCTTATTTCAAAGAAAAACTAGCTAATGGCTCCACCCTTGAAGATATTAAGTATGAAGCTTTTGCTGTTGCTAGAGAAGCTGGTAAACGGACAATCGGCGAATTCCCTTATAAAGTTCAAATTATTGGTTCGTTGGTTTTGCACAATGGCGATGTTGCTGAAATGAAAACTGGTGAAGGTAAAACCTTAACCGCTACTATGGCTGTATATCTTAACGCTCTTGCGGGTAAAGGTGTGCATGTCATCACTGTAAACGAATACTTGTCTGCTCGTGACGCCGAATGGATGGGACAAATTTATCGTTTCCTAGGTTTAACAGTTGGTGTTAATGCTAGAACAAAAACTACTAAAGAAAAACAAGAAGCCTATCTTTGTGATATTACATATACCACAAACTCTGAGTTAGGTTTCGACTATTTAAGAGATAATATGGCCAGCGACATGGGACACCGTGTCCTTAGAGGTCTAAATTTCTGTATCGTTGACGAAGCTGACTCAATTTTAATCGACGAAAGTAGAACTCCATTAATCATTTCTGGTGGTGCGGCGACTAGCCCATCACAATATACAGTCGCAGATAGATTTTGCAAAACACTAAAAAAAGAAGTCGATGTTAAAGTCGATGTTAAAGATAAAACCGTCAATTTAACCGAAGCTGGACAAACAAAAGCCGAAAGGATGTTTGGTATCAAAAACTTATACGATCCTGAATATTCCGATTTAGTCCACCGTATTCACAATGCTTTAAAAGCCAATTTCATTATGGCCAGAGACGTTGATTATCTCGTTGATTCTGCAGGCGAAGTTCAAATTATTGATCCGTTTACTGGTCGTGTTTTACCGGGTCGTGAATGGTCTGATGGCTTGCACCAAGCAGTTCAAGCTAAAGAAAACGTCAAAATAAAACAAGAAACCGTCACTATGGCGACGATTACTTACCAAAACTTTTTCCGTTTATATACCAAGGTTGCCGGCATGACTGGTACAGCCAAAACCGAAGAAGAAGAATTTAGAAAAATCTATAATATGCGCGTTGTTTGTGTTCCAACAAACAAACCAGTAATTCGTATTGATGCGCTTGATTATGTATATGCACGTAAAGGGCCAAAATTAGCCGCGCTCATCAAAGAAGTTAAAGAACGACATGAGAAAGGTCAACCAATTTTGATTGGTACTGTCTCTGTTGAATCTTCCGAAGAAATTTCTGCGTTGCTCACTCAAGCAGGTTTAAGACACGAAATGTTGAACGCGAAAAACCACGCACGCGAAGCGGAAATCATCTCACACGCTGGTGAAAAAGGTGCAATTACATTAGCCACCAATATGGCTGGCCGTGGTACTGACATTAAAATAAGTGACGAAGTTAGAGCCTTAGGAGGCTTATGTGTTTTCGGCACTGAAAGGCACGAATCTCGTCGTATTGATAATCAATTACGTGGTAGAAGTGGGCGTCAAGGCGATCCAGGTTACTCCAGATTCTATGTTTCTTTTGAAGACACATTGTTAGTTCGTTTTGCAGCTGATTCTATTAAAAATTACATTGAAAAGAATTTTGGTGACGATCCATTAGAAGCTAGAATGATTACAAATGTAATCACATCCGCACAAAAGAAAATCGAAGGTCAAAACTTTGACACTCGTAAGAGTTTGCTTGAATACGACGATGTTTTAGCCAAACAAAGACAAATTGTCTATGACAAAAGAGATCGTATTATCGAAGGTAAAAATATTGACGATATCGTCGAAGATATTTTCAACACCACTGGTAATTTCTTAGCTAAAAAGGGTGTCCCTGCTGATAACAACGATCAATTAGTACATGGCGATCAACTCGCTAAAGCGGTCGAACCGAGATTCCTTCCAGCTGGTACCATCAAACCAAACTTGTTTGATGACGCTCCAATAGAAGATATTGCCCCGGATTTAGCTATCTTGCTCAAAGAAAGATTTGCAGATCTTGAAAGCTCATGGCCGATTGAACAAGAAGAAAAAGACAAGATTAAACGCTCGGTTATTTTACATTGTATCGACCAAAACTGGACAAAACACATTGACTCAATGGCGAGATTAAGAGAAGCAATTTTCTTGAGAAGTTATGCAAATGTTAACCCACTTCAAGACTATGTGAACGAGGGTTATGCTATGTTTAGAGAATGTTTAGAACTAGCTTCCGTAGATGCGGTTTTGAATTTAGTTAATATTAGACCTCAAAGAAAAGTGGTACAGGAAGAACCCGCCCCAGAGCAGCCACAAAAATTCGCAGAAGAGAAATAAAAAGATTATGAAAGACATTGTTACTTTAAAACAAGAACATTGGGCAGTTGACGAGCGAATCCGACAACTCGGGTCTTCTCTTTGACCTCGAAGATTTGGATAAACAAATAGCATTTCTCACTGAAAAAAGTGAATCTGAAAATTTTTGGTCAAATCAAAGAGAAGCGTTAGAAGTAATTAACCGCCTTAATCGCCTACGTGATATTGTTGGAACATATCGCTCTCTTTTACGTGGTTCCAAAGATCTCGGGGAATTATTGTCTTTTGATGATGAATCACTGTTGGGCGAAATGGAAAGCCATCTAAAAGAATTAAAAAAAGCCATCAAAGAATTAGAGATGGAAATATTGTTTACTGGAGAATTTGATAGTCTTAATGCCATCATCGAAATTCATCCCGGGGCTGGTGGTACCGAAGCACAAGATTGGGCCGATATGCTTTATCGAATGTATGTGTTTTATGCAGAAGCACATCGATTTAAGATGTCACTTGTTTCTTATGAACCAGGTGAGGAAGCGGGTTTAAAGAGCGTTACCTTACAAATTAATGGTAAATATGCCTATGGCTTATTAAAGGGCGAAAAAGGTGTTCATCGTTTGGTAAGAATTTCGCCATTTGATTCAAATAAAAGAAGGCACACATCTTTTGCGTCAGTAAATGTTATTCCTGAATTTAAAGATGATGCAATCGATGTTGCATTAAATGAATCTGATTTAAAGATTGATACATATCGTAGTGGCGGGGCTGGTGGACAAAACGTAAACAAGGTAGAAACAGCGGTACGTATCACTCATTTACCCACTGGGATTGTTGTTGCTTGTCAAATAGAAAGAAGCCAATTGTTGAACAAGGAAACAGCATTAAAAATGTTAAAAAATAAATTATATTTGCTCGAATTAGAAGCGAGAAAAAATAAATTAAATTCCATCGTCGGCGAAAAGAAAAATATCGAGTGGGGAAGCCAAATTCGCTCATATGTTTTTTGCCCTTACACTCTTGTTAAGGACAATCGTACCAATTTTGAAGTTACCGATGTAGAAGCAGTGATGAATGGCGACTTGGATGGTCTCATCTATGCCTATTTACGTAATGAAGCTGAAATCAAAACAAAATAGAGGGGGCGTTGATTAAAATGGATACTACCCACAAATTCGAAATTGTATCAAACTTCAAGCCTACTGGCGATCAACCAAAAGCGATTGAAAAGCTTGCGAACGGTATCCTAAATGGCAATCGTTTTCAAGTGCTTTTAGGAGCTACTGGAACAGGTAAAACATTTACTATGGCAAATATTATTCAAAAAGTTCAAAAGCCTGTTTTAGTACTCGTTCATAATAAAACTTTAGCGGGTCAATTATATTCGGAATTTAAAGAATTATTTCCAAATAATAGGGTCGAATATTTTGTCTCTAATTTTGATTTTTATCAACCAGAAGCTTATATCCCAAAAAGCGATACTTATATCGACAAAAACGCTGTTATGAATGAAGAGATAGAGATGCTACGTACCTCAGCAATTAATTCTGTTTTGGAAAGAAGAGATACGATAGTTGTTGCCTCTGTTGCGTCAATTTATGGATTAACCGATCCAGATGAATATCGGAATTTAGTATTTAATGTTCGCGTTGGTGAAACAATAAATAGAAAAGATTTTTATCGCAAATTAATTGATGCGCAATATAAAAGAAATAATCTTGATTTAGCACCCGGAAGTTTTAGGGTAAGGGGTGATATTATTGAAATTGTTCCTCCTGCTTTTTTTGATAATGATGTACTAAGAATTGATACTTTTGG
>JAAYCD010000082.1 GCA_012744375.1 Erysipelotrichaceae bacterium
ACTCTATTGTTTCTTTGCATTCCATTTAAGATTGAAATTTGAAATTGGTATGTTAATTAGATTGTCTATAGCCCTCTCAACATGAATGCCTGTACCTTTAATACAAAACAATCAAAACAAAAACACTATTTTTCTATCAAAAGCAACAAAATTGGGGTTTGATTTGCATGTATCCGCATCGAAACTAGAACTGTTTAACGTTATATCCAAGTGCTTTGGCAACACTATTATTGACACATTTACCTTGGTAGGTATTAACACCAATCTTCAAGCCCTTATCTAATGCAATGGCTTTTTCTAATCCGTTATCCGCGATTAATAAGCCATACTTTAATGTGGCATTAGTTAACGCAATTGTAGAAGAAATTGGTACGACCCCTGGCATATTACCAACTGAGTAATGGATAACACCTTCTTCAACATAAACTGGATTTTGGTGAGTTGTTACACGTGACGTTTCTAAGCAACCACCCTGATCGATGGATATATCAACGATGACAGAACCTGGTTTCATCTTCTTTAAGTATTCTCTTTTAATAAGTTTTGGAGCTTTTTCTCCTGGAATTAAAACAGAACAAATAACGAGGTCCGCTTTTGTTAAAGACTTAATGATATTTGCTTTTGTAGCCTGTAATCTTTTAACAACGTTATAACCAAGAAAATTTGGTTCTTCTATTTTTGTCTTATTGATATCAAGGATGGTAATTTCCGCGCCCATTCCATCAGCAACATCCATCGCTGCAGTACCCGCAACGCCTACACCTATAATTACTACTTGTGCTGCTGGAACTCCTTTAATTCCTCCCATAAGGATGCCTCTACCGCCTTGGGCTTTTTCTAAGTACTTTGCCCCTTCTTGAATAGATAATCTACCGGCGATTTGACTCATCGGCTTTAAACAAGGTAATTGGCCTTTCTTATCGGTAATAGTTTCATAGGCAACTGCATTTATTTTTTTATTAAGTAATTCGTCTGCTAAAGGCTTATTGGCCGCTAGATGGAGGAAAGTAAAAAGAATTTGTCCTTCTTTAAAATACTTCCATTCTGATGGTTCAGGTTCTTTAACCTTAACAATCATTTCAGCAATACCAAACACTTCTTGTGGGGTGTCTAATATAACTGCGCCAACATCAATGTAATCTTGATCAATATAACCAGCGCCTAAGCCAGCTCCTTTTTCGATATACACTTTGTGGCCATGGGCAACATATGCCCTAACGTTTTCTGGCGTTAAACCAACGCGATACTCATGAGTTCTAATTTCTTTTGTACATCCAATGATCATAGTTGTGTTTTCCCTTTTATTTGTCTCCTTTTATTCAAAAAACACCCAAAACCTTTGAGCGCATGTTTTTTAATTATTTTAACTGCTCCAAGGTTATTTATAGTCTACAGATTAGCTTGAAAGTTGGAACACAGTCTAGTAAAGCTAGTTTTCCTTCTTCGTTATCTTTTGTCATAACCGCAGCTTTTAGTCTTTCTAGTTTATTTTCAAGTTCTTCATCGCTCACTGGTTCGTCATCATCGATAAATATTTTCTTATTATAAGTTCCCTTTAAAGAAGTTGAGTCAGTCAACAATTCTTCGTATAACTTTTCTCCTGGCCTTAATCCGGTTTCAATAATTTCAATATCTCTTCCAGGCTCATAACCAGAAAATTTAATTAAAGAAATGGCTAATTCGTAAATTTTAACTGGTTGGCCCATATCTAAAACCATCATTTCGCCATTTTTTGCAATCATCGCGGAATGCAAAACTAATTGTGAAGCTTCTGGAATAGTCATGAAATATCTGATGATATTTTTGTCAGTGACAGTCACTGGGCCACCATTAGCAATTTGCTTTTTGAATAATGGAATTACTGAGCCAGCACTTCCTAAAACATTACCAAACCTAGTCGCAGAAAAAGTGGTGTGTTGTTTTTTTAACGCATGATTCATCACGATCATCTCACACATTCTTTTTGTTGCACCCATCACATTAGTGGGGTTAACCGCTTTATCTGTAGATACTAAATGCACGCGATCAACCTGATATTTTTCTGCTAATAATACTGTATTTAATGTGCCAAAGACGTTGTTCTCAATTGCTTCACAAACATTGTGCTCCATAAGTGGCACGTGTTTATGGGCAGCTGCCATGACGACAATATTTGGCTTATAGGTCTTAAAAACCCTCTCTAAAGCGTCGTAATTAGTAATTGAACATATTTCTACTTGGAGATTAATTTTGTCCCCAAAAGAAATCTTTAATTCTTGTTGAACGTCATACGCTCCGTTTTCATAAATATCTAATAATACAAGTTGTTTGGGGTTCATTGTTGCCACTTGTCTTGCTAGTTCGCTACCAATAGAACCACCGCCACAGGTAATTAGAATTACTTTGTTGTGATAATATTTAATGGTGTCTTCATCAATAACTTCTTGTTCTTTTCTAAAAAGAAGTTCTTCAATATCAAACTCTCTAAGTGATCTTTTACCGCGACCCGCTGATTGCATTGATGGGTAATCATAAGATTTAATCTTAAATCCTGCGGCTTTATATTTGTCATAAAGTTGTTTGCGATCAATATCTTTGCGATATGGAAGCGCAAATACTACTTCCTGGACATTAAATTCGTTTTTTAATCTAGCGATGGTGTTGCCATTATTATCCATGACTTCTCTACCAAATATTTCTCTGCCTGACTTTTCTTTATCAGCGTCAACAAAGCAAACTGGATCATATGAAGAATTTGGATTATTTATTAAATCCTCGGCCAAACTAGCTCCGAGTCTACCAGCACCAAGAATCGCTATTCTGATTTTGTTTTCGACGTTACCTTCGTCATATGACCAATCGCAGCGACCTATAAAATTGATGAGTTTGGTCATAAAACGACCAAATTTGGTACGACGATTAAGTCTTTTATAAAAATAGCGATATATCATTCTTAATCCTAGGCAGAAAACTAGGTTGATAGATATAATCGCAACGATAACAAAGATGTCGGCGGTTCTCACCGCTGGAATATAAAACTGTAGTAAGAAATACGCTACACAAGCTAAAACATCTGCCACAGACAGTCTTAAAAACGCACCAATATCGCCATATCGCCAAATTTGTCCGTATACTCTAAATAGCAAACGCGCTCCGAGAACGGAAAATAAACCGATAAGCCAATGATATAAGACATCCCACCAGGTCATGTTGAACACTGGTTGGGATTTATACGGAATAATAGCCAGGGCCGCTATTGCCGTATAAACAAGGGCATCATAAAATAGTAATGTCCATCTAATGGAACCCTTTGTAAAATAATGTTTAAATTTTGTAAACATAGAATGATGAAATAAATTATTTGTTGATGACGTTGGTAATAATGTTAATTGCAACATCAGCGGTTACTGATCTACCGCACATCATAAAAGAAACAGTCACAGTTCTTTTGTGAAGATTGACTTTTTGAATTTGTGTTTCAAGCCCACTTAAAGGTCCATCCAATACTTTAATCTTTTGCCCAACAATTACTTCAATATTGCTTATCTCAGTAGTGCGATTATTATGCTTGCTATAAAGAATATCAATCATTCTTGCTTCATCTTTATCTAAAGGACAAAAGTTGTAAGTTAGACCTTCTCTCCCTAACAATTTGGTGTATTTGGGAATCCAGAACAAATCGAAAAATAAATCTTTTGGTTTGTCGGTCTCGACAAAGATGTAGCCAGGAAAGCATCTTTGGATGACTTCTTTCTCGACACCGCGATATTTTCGTATTACTTTTCGAAACGGAGCAAAAACATCGAAACCCTCTTTATTGCCGATTTGCTTTTTAATGGCATCAATTGTTTTTTCCTCATCACCGGTAGTCACTTGAATCACGTAGTACATAATTTTCTCGTTTCTAAAGCATGTTGGGTCATTAGATATTGTCAATATAATATCTAGGAGAGATGGCATCTAAATTCTTTATAAGTGCCTAAGGCTTCAAACAAGTAATCTAGAATTAAAGTCAGATGGATGTGGGGTGATCTAATCAAGTTTGAAGTTGAATAGATCAGGGTTCTTAAGTTTTTTGTAGGCCTTTCCAAGGGTGGAAGGTCTAAAGCTGTGCGTATCACTGGCGATGATATCGATCAGCCCGTGTTTTAAGAGTTTCTTAACGAATCTTTTTTCTTTCCAGGTGGTTTGGCCAATGAGAGCACCTGAGTTCGATTGAATCAAGGCCCCTTCTGCTCTCATGGCTATCACTTTGGCGAAGGTCATCCATTCATATCTTTCAACATGGGCTACAATTACTTGATACCCCTTGACCCTGAAGTTGTAGATTATTTCTTGGACGTCCTCTGGTTCTCTTTTGAAAGAGAACTCTAGAAGCACCTTCTTAGTATTATTTAATGTCAACAGTTGTTTGTTTTCAAGCATTGCGATGATATCCTCACGATGCGTGTAACAAATCTCTTGACCTAAATACAGTTTGATTGGCAATTTTTCTTGCGCTACTGCCTTTACAAGCAAATCGAAATTATATTTGATTTCTTCAATACTTTTTGTATATCTACCAAAAATGTGATGAGGAGTACAAACAATTTCGGTCACTCCCACG
>JAAYCD010000020.1 GCA_012744375.1 Erysipelotrichaceae bacterium
GATGGTACTGAAGAAGTTTCTAATACTAGAACATTCAAAGTCGATGAAACTTATCCACGCAATTTAGCGATTGGTGGTATGACCAATAACCGTGACTTAGGCGGAAGAGTATTAGAAGATGGTGGCAAAATCAAACAAGGTTTAGTTTATCGTACTTCTGGCTTTAAATTCGACTACAGCACAGAAATTACTGATGCTGGTAGAGAAGTGATGCTTGGCCATATGAAAGTCAAAACTGAGATTAATGTTGCCGATGGCAATAGCTATAATTTAAGTTTGCCTGGGACAACCCTCATCAATACATATATGGATTATGACCAAGTTGGCAACAATAGTTTAAATCATTTCACCAGAAACGCAGAAAGCGTCAAAGATTTCTTTGAAATCGTGGCCGATGAAAACAATTATCCAGTTTTCTTCCACTGCCGTATTGGCACCGATAGAACTGGCTTATGCGCCATTCTATTAAACGGTTTATTAGGCGTCTCATTAAATGAAATTTATCAAGACTACTTATTCTCTAACTTTGGCAAAATTGGTGAAAAAAGATATATCGGTTCTAAAGCTGGTCAAGACGATATTTCCATTTATATTTCTTTTATCAATTCTTTACCAGGCAAAACTTTCAAAAACAAAGTTTATAACGCTTTATTAGCGATTGGATTAGCTCCAGAAACTTTAAACGCTGTTATTAATAATTTAACTGAAGGGACACCTGCTCAAAATAATGAAGCTGGTCAAATATTAGCCCCAGGACAAGATTTACTTCCAGAAACCGCCATATTAGTGACCACTCCTTCAGCTGATCGTAATCATCCAGATAATTACTATACTTTAAATTCTACTAGTAAAGCTGTTAGATATACTTTCGATGCTGAACAAGCTTTCACTGGTGTAGTTGTTGCTTACTTAGGTAAAAACGATAGTTCAAAAACTAAAAAAATTGGTAATGCTGTTACTTTAACTGTTAATAACAATCCAATAACAATCATTGATAGAACATATCATGATGCTGGTATGGGTTATTGCGGTAGTAGAACTAATTACTTCCCAGTTGTACTTTCAGAAGTTAATTTCATTGCTGGCAGCAATACTGTAAAAATTAATGGCACAGCCGAAGCTTTCAATATCGGTGGTATCTATATCTTTGATAAAGCAAGATAAAATCATACAAACATCATAACCAACTAAAAAAACAAGATAGTCGTCTTTGATTATCTTGTTTTGTTTTATAATTGCACTAAAGATATTTGATTAGGCAAAGACATAATAATTTTTATAAAGAAAATAAAAAGCATTATCGTTACAAAATTATTACCTTTCTAAGTATTCTTAAATAAGAGGTTTACACTATGAAAACAATTAAAAATTTTTCCATCACTTTGCTGCTCCTTATTTTTCCGTTAGTGGCTTGTAACAACACCAATAGTAGCCATTCCAATTCAGAAGCACCTCAAAACAATAGTAGTAGTCAATATGTCACTAAAAGTTCAACTAACTCTACTATTTCCGCATCTAATAATGACACAAGTAGTGTGGCCTCGTCTTCTATCTCCTCAACCGTTATACAAAGTTCGACAAGTCCTAATTCACAAACAGGTTTTAGTAACATCACTGAGTTTAACGCACCAGTAGAAATTCATACTTCTCAGCAAAAAACCTATTTGTCCTATGGTGGTGATTATGAAACAATATCTGAAAGTTTATATCCAAACGGATTGAATCACCTTTCCGATCCTAACCCAGTTAATATATCTTGGGATTACACAGTTCCAAATGGTAAAACTTTATCTTCTTATAGTATTATCTCTGGTCGAAATAGCGACTTAAGCGATGGTTTTGAAGTGAGTGCTGGTAAAAATAAGACTGTCGCTTTTTATAATGGTTATCTAGGCAGAAACTATTTCAAATTAAGAGCCAAATTTAGCGACAATTCATTTGATGAATCAGCGATAAAAACATTTGATATTGATGGCACTGCTCCAAGAAACTTAGCCATAGGTGGTATGAGTAACAACCGCGATATTGGCGGTTGGGCTTTAGAAGATGGCGGGGTGGTTAAACAAGGTTTATTGTTCCGTACTAGTGGAAAAAACTATGACTTAAAAGGAGCCAACATCACTGAAGATGGTAAAAAAGTCATGCTTCAACAACTTAAAGTAAAAACTGAGGTCAATGTATCAAATGACGATAGTTACACATTAAATATCAATGGTACCACCGTCAAAAACTTCTATATGGATTATGACAAAGTTGGCACCAATAGTTTAAACCATTTCACTAGAAATGCAGAAAGTGTGAAAAATTTCTTCAAACTTATTGCTAACCCAGCTAATTTACCAATTTCATACCACTGTCGTATCGGTACTGATAGAACTGGTATGCTCACTATTCTTACATTAGGTTTGTTAGGCGTTCCTATGAACGATATTTATAAAGATTACTTATTCTCCAACTTTGGAAAAATCGGCGAAAGAAGAGGCATTGGACCAAGTGCTGGGCAAGACAACATTCAAGTTTATATTGCATTTATTAATTCACTTGCAGGCAAAACATTTAAGAATAAGGTTTATAACGTTTTATTATCAATTGGTTTAACTAGAGAAGTTTTAGATGCGGTCATCGATAACTTAACGGAAGGGCCTAAGGCCACCAATAATGATAGTGGACAAATTATCGCAAGAGCCGAGTCTTTATCTCCTTCAGGCATTTCAATCAAAACCGATACTTCTGAACGCAATCATCCAGATAAATATTTTACCTTGAGTTCTTCTAGTCATTCTGTAAGTTATACGTTTAATGCTAATAAAACATTTACCGGTCAAGTTGTAGCATATTTAGGCAAAGACGATAGTTCCACAAGCAACAAAATTGCTAATGCAATTGGCTTACAACTCGATGGCAATAACATAACAATTAGAGATATTTCTTTCCACGATGCAGGCATGGGTAAGTGCGGTTCTAGAATGAATTACTTCCCCATATTACTAGCAGAAACAAACTTTACCTCTGGCAGTCATACAATCAAGATTCAAGGAAAGTCTATCGCGATGAATATCGGGGGTATTTATATTTTCGATAAGTCGGCTGTTTAAGAATTCTTTATATTATTACGTTCTAAATAATTA
>JAAYCD010000095.1 GCA_012744375.1 Erysipelotrichaceae bacterium
CTGAAGACGGTACTTCTGTCAACCAACAAGACGGTGAAGTTGTTTACTGCAGTACAGAAACTGGCGACTTCTTCGAATACGTTTTCGATTTAACCGCTGAACAAGCTGCTATGTTATCAACTTGTAGATTATACGCCGATGCTAAGCCAGCCGATTATTTAAATGGTACTGACTTTTGGGCATACGGTTCAAATAATAGTGAATGGACACCAGGCTATTATATTGATGGCGCTGAAGGTCACTATGAAGTTGACGAAGATGGCAATCCTGTAATGGTTAAAGACCATGATAGAGATGGCAATGAATTAGAAACCTTAGTCAAAATGGGCAAACGTATCGATGATTATAGATACATTCTTTACGTTGATGGTGAAGTCAAAGCTTTTGATCCTAGCATCAAGAACCCAACTAAAGGTAGCAATACAAACATGCAAAGACAAGAGTTCGTCGTGCCATTTACTTTCAACTTACACGAAGGTGAAAATAGAATCAGCTTACGTATGGCTGGCGGATATAGATCAACATTCTATAACTTCACATTCAGACCATATGTTGCTGAATAATATTTAACGCAACTAATACTTAAAAAATTGGTCAAGGTTCAAGCCTTGGCCTTTTTTATGTTTGTTATATAAAGAACTGAATATTTATGGTCGCTCATATTTTTTTGTTAGGTAAAAAACAAACACATACAAAGGTTGGTAAGATTCGTTTAATTATTTATATAAATAAAACCTTTAATGATGCTATAATCGTGAATGTGTTTTGATATTAAAAAAAACTATAAAACAATAAATAGGAAGGAGAAAAGAATATGGAAAACAAACGCAGCACAGTGATGAATTTTTTCATAGTAAGTTTTAATGGCATGGCTATTGGCTTATTTTCTACTTTAATTATTGGTGTTATTTTGACGCAACTTTCAAAATTAATCGGTTACATCCCTGGTTTTGACTTTCTTAGTAATAGTCTACTTGTTTTAGCCAACACATTAAAACCTTTCATGGGAATCGGGATTGGATTTGGCGTGGCCATTTCCTTAAAACTTGAAGGAATTAAATTAGTGGTGGCCGGTATTGCGGGTGGAATTGCGACAAGCCAATTCAACGATCCAATGGTTGCCTACTTAGCGGCTATTTCCGTATACTTTGCCCTGAAATATGTTCTTTTCAAAAAAACGCCAGTTGATATATTGTTAGTACCTTTACTTGGTGTAATCACGGCTTTTGCCGTCACTTCTATAATTGGCCACCCCGTCACAATTGCAATGAACGCGATTGGGGATTTCATAAAATGGGCGACAGAACTTCAGCCTTTTGTCATGGGTGTGGTGATTTCCGTACTAATGGGTATGGCTTTAACAGCACCAATTTCCTCCGCGGCGATTGCTTTTGCCATTACTTTAGGAGGTATTGCAGGGGGGGCGGCGACAGTTGGCTGCTGTGTTCAAATGTTAGGATTTGCCATTATGTCAAGAAAAGACAATAATATCGGTTCCGTTATCTCAATTGCTATTGGTACATCAATGCTGCAATTTAAAAATATTATCAAAAAGCCAATCATTTGGTTACCAACTATTATTGTTTCCGCAATTCTTGGACCATTTTCGACCCTTGTTTTTAAAATGCAAACTACGTATGAAGGTTCTGGTATGGGTACTTCGGGTTTAGTTGGACAATTCGCTACATTAGAAGCAATGAACAATTCATTAAATGCTTATATTGCCATAATAGTGTTGCAAATTGTTTTGCCAGTTGTTTTGGTATGGCTAGTAGACGTCTTGTTTAGAAAATTCAATCTCATCAAAGAAGGAGATTTAAAATTATAAAGCTATTAAACGATATCGATATTCATTTAGTGTCGCTTTTAAGTTAACCCCTTTAATCGTTTTACCTATAAATAATCATATTTGCTACCTAATATAGAAAAATATGCCATACTATATTTAGATAGTGGAGAACCTAAAATGAAACAAGTAATTGTCTACAAAAGCAAAACCGGATTTACCAAACAATACGCTATGTGGATTAGTGAAGCGACAGGAATTGAAGTTAAATCGATTAAAGAAATAAAACTTAAGTCACTCAGCCAATATGATCGCATTATATATGGCGAATCATTACTTGCTGGTCATCTATCCTCATATAAAAAAGTTAAGAAATATAATGCAAATATTGTCTGTTTTGTAGTCGGTCTTTCCCCATATGAAAAAGTTAATCTTGAA
>JAAYCD010000023.1 GCA_012744375.1 Erysipelotrichaceae bacterium
CATCGCTTGCTTTTCTATAAAACGATGCGCTTCTGCTTCAGTCATTTTAAGTTGTTCAATAAGAATAAGTTTTGCGCGATTAACAATGCGAATTTCTTGCATCTTTTCTTCTAATGTTGCAGCCTTTGTTTTCCTTGTTTGCAAATACACTGTCGGTTTACGCGCACCGCTAAAAGATGAACTTGATGGTTTAGATGTTTCTGAGCATGGTTTGCTAACAGCCTACGCTGGATTTGCGATGATGCCAGATACAATTGGAGAAAATATTGATACACCGGTCGTAGTTGCAGGAGATATTCCAGTTGCGGAAGCTATTCCTGTTAAAAAAGTACCCTCTTTTGAAGAAGGAACACAAAAATTTACGAAAGTTCAAATCATTTTCAAAGAAGACAAATTTGAATCACTTAAAAAAGCACTCGTCGACATCGGCATTACCGGTATGACACTCTCCCACGTCATGGGTTGCGGATTACAAAAGGGTCATCCTGAGTTTTATAGAGGCGTAGAAGTTGAACCTACCCTCTTACCAAAAGTTCAACTTGATGTTGTTGTCAGTAAAGTGCCGGTTCGCCGTGTAATTGAAACGGCGAAAAAAGTGCTTTACACTGGCAACATCGGCGACGGAAAGATTTTCGTCTATGACGTAGAGAACGTTGTCAAAGTAAGAACTGGCGAAGAAGGCTATGATGCTTTACAAGACGTCGAATAGTCATTTGTCACGCCACAAAAATTATATATTGCTTTTATAGAAGACTTTGCGCACAATTATTAGCAAATACCAATCATCACTTCTCAGTTTTGTTTGGAATAATTAATCTAAAAGCGTTTGAATCGGGACAAGTAACTTTACCAATCACTTAAAGAGAGTATGGGCTGGTGGAAACCATATAGTGAAGTAGCGCGAATAACACCCGATGAGCTGCGACCCGAAAGATGTCGAGTAGGGAAGCCGGTACCCAACCGTTACATTGGCAAGGTTTAATAACCATCGAGAACAAAGATAGGTGGCACAGCGAGACACAGCACTTGCCCTATCGAATGCTGAAATAATTACGAAGGAGTAATATTATGTGTTCGATTATGGCTTATTGTGGTCAGCCTGCCACCGATTTTGATTTTTTGAAAGCTTTTAATAAAACTATTTCCCGTGGTCCAGACGATACACGCATCATTGATACTGGCAGTGGTTTCCTTGGTTTTCATCGACTGGCAATCATGGGATTGAAACCAGAAGGCATGCAGCCTTTCGAATTAGATGGTAATTTTGTAGTGTGTAACGGTGAGATTTATGGCTATGAAAAATTAAAAAATGAATTAGTATCTGAGTACACATTTAAAAGTGGTTCTGATTGTGAAATATTATTACCTTTATTTCGTAAACATAATGTTGAATTATTTGCTAAATTAGATGGAGAATTTGCGCTAATAATTTACGATAAAAATACAGACAATTTCATCGCTGCTCGAGACCCCATAGGTATACGTCCACTTTACTACGGATACGATAAAAACGGCGTTATAGTGTTTGCAAGCGAGGCAAAATGCCTTTTAAGTATTTGTAGCAAAATCATGCCTTTTCCCCCCGGATA
>JAAYCD010000038.1 GCA_012744375.1 Erysipelotrichaceae bacterium
GCAAAACTATAGTCAATCTATCTCTGATTAGTGCTTAAATCAGTGAATATTTTAAAACTTTATCTATGATATAGTTTTTTCGTCGTGGACTTTAAGAAAAAAATACTTGATAATTGTAGGTATGAAACAAAAAAGCATCAATCTTTTATTTATGGGCACCCCAGCAATGAGTGCTTATGTCTTCGAAGCCATGATATTGGCTGGTTATCATTTTGTTGGTTTAATTTGTCAACCCGACCGTCCGGTTGGCCGAAAAGGTTCAATCGAAAAAGCTCCGACAAAAGTTGTGGCAGAAAAGTATAACATCCCTGTTTTTCAACCATTAAAAATTCGCGATGACTATAGCTTTATGAACGGATTAAATGTTGACTTAGTCATTACTTTTGCATATGGACAAATCGTACCGCAAGGATTTTTAGATATTCCACCTTTGGGCTGTTTGAATTTACATGGTTCTTTGCTTCCAAAATATCGTGGGGCTTCACCAATACAAACTGTTTTATTTAATCACGAGCAATTAACAGGCGTCACTTTGATGGAAATGGTCAAAGCGATGGATGCTGGAAAAGTGTACGGCAAAAAAGAAATTATTATCGATGAAGAAGATAACACCTCGTCTTTAATGGTCAAAATGCAAGAAGCCGCCAAAGATTTGGTGCTTGAGCTTTTACCTAAATATATTGCTGGCGAATTAATTGGTGTTGAACAAGACGTTAACGAGGTAACTTTTTGCACAATGATAAAACCAGAACATGAAAAAATAAATTTAGACAATTCGATCGACCAAATCTGGGGTTTGATTAGAGGTTTAAGCGATGAGCCAGGCGCTTATTTAATGCTCAATGAACAAAAAGTGAAAATTTTTAAGGCGAAAATTTTAAATAGAAGTGTGACTCACGAAGTGGGAACGATTGTCCAAGCCGACAAACGCGGCTTAATTTTACAATTAAAAGATGGACAGCTTGCCGTCTTACAATTACAAAAAGAAGGCAAGAAAAAGTTGGATTATCTTTCCTTCATTAATGGCAATCCAAATTTAGTGGGTCAAAAGTTCGTATAGATGGATAACTATTTACGCTTAAGTGTCCATCAACTAGTGGATTTTTTGCTTAGAAGTGGCGATATTGATAATCGCGTATTTAATCGTTCTTCAATGAGTGAGGGTAGTCGTTTGCATGGTGTATATCAAGCTAAACAAGGCAGCAATTACTTATCTGAAGTATTTTTATCGACCCACATTTATATCGATGAAATGGACATCTTACTTGAAGGTAGAGCGGATGGTATTATTCATCGCGGTGGCCGAGAATATGTCATTGATGAAATTAAAACTACTGTTGAGGATTTAAAATTATTCCATTCGCAAAATCTTGAGTGGCATTTAGGCCAAGCCAAGTGTTATGCCTATATGTTTGCTAAAGCAAATAATTTGGAATATATCGGTGTTAAACTTACATATATTCGCCAAGGAAAAGAAAAAGAGCAGTTTATCGACACGTATACTTTCGATTTCTTATCCCTAGAACAAGACATCCACGACTTGATTAACGACTTTTTACAGTTTTATCGCATTGTCATGCGTAAAAATGAGCAAAGAAATGAATCGATAAAAAAACTTGTTTTTCCTTTTAAGAACTATCGCGCTGGCCAAAGAGAACTTGTCAAATATGCTTATGCAATTACCAAAAAAAGAGGCAGACTTTTTGTCGAAGCTCCGACAGGAATTGGTAAAACAATTTCTACTCTTTTCCCATTTATCAAAGCAATTAATGATGACCATGAAACAAAAATCTTCTATTTAACCGCGAAAAATAGTGGTAAAGAAGCTGCGCATCAAGCACTCAAAATTATGAAAGCGCAAGGGCTAATGCTCGGCAATATTATCATTACCGCGAAAGATAAGATTTGCTTTTGCAAAGGTAAAGCATGTAATCCCGATGAATGTCCTTACGCTATAAAATATTACGATAAAATTCAAAACGTTTTGCGTTATGCACTACTTAGTTTTGATGATTTTGACTTTAATACGATTACACAAATAGCTGATGATCATCAAGTTTGTCCTTTTGAATTTGAATTAGATTTATCACTTTTTATGGATGTGATTATTTGTGATTATAATTACCTATTTGACCCTATTTCATATATGAAGCGATATTTTGACGAAAATGCTTCAATGCATTTAGCGTTGGTCGATGAAACCCACAACCTTGTTGATCGCAGTCGCGATATGTATTCAGCTTCATTAACATATTCCTCGTTTTTACAGGCAAGAAAATCAATTCGTCATAGCAAATTGCACAAACTCAAGTTGGCGATGAGTAAGATGCGCAAAATGTTCGATGAGTATTTAGAAACTTCAGAATTGGGCAACCATTTAATAAGTGTATTTTATCCAAATACATATAAAACTATTTCTTCTTTTATTACGACACTACAAGATGTAAACAAAAATGAGAATAAAGAGATGACTCCTGAACTATTAGACTTTTATCTTTCTGTTAATCGCTTTGCGAAAATGCTCGAATTATTTAACGAATCCTATTTATGTTATTACGAAATCGAAAAGCAAGATGTCCGACTTAACTTAGTGTGTTTAGATGCATCCTACTTTTTAGCAAATTCATTAAAAAAACTTAAGGCAAGTGTATTATTTTCCGCAACGCTATCCCCAATTAGCTATTTCGTTGATACATTAGGTGGTAGTCAAGAAGATGCACAGCTTTTGCTTCCTTCCCCTTTTCCGACTGACAACTTGAAAATTATCGTCGCGCCTAATGTATCAATTCGCTATAAAAAACGCGAAGCATCTTATCAAAAAGTTGCGGATTATATCAAACATTTTGTTTCGCAAAAAATCGGTAATTACCTCGTTTTTTTGCCGAGCTATGAATACTTAACAAATCTAATGCCGTTTGTTGATATGCCCGAATGTATTATTCATCAGCAAGCTAAAGACATGGATGATCAAAGCAAAGAAGTGTTTTTAACTAACTTCAAGCCAAATCCAACCGAAACGGTAGTGGGTTTTGTCATTGTTGGTGGAGTTTTTAGTGAAGGTATTGATTTGGTGGATGACCGGCTCATCGGTGCAGTAATTGTTGGTATTGGTATGCCTAAAATAAATTTCATCAGCGATCAGATTTCTGCATATTTTGATAAAAAAGGACAATCTGGATATGAGTATGCTTATTTAAATCCCGGGATGAACCGTATCATGCAAGCACTTGGCAGAGTAATTAGAAGCGAAACCGACAAAGGAGCAGTTTTACTTATTGATGAAAGATATTTAAATAACGAGTTTCGCGACTTGTTCAAAGTGGAGTGGCGTGACTATGAAGTAGCATTTACACCACATGAAGTAACGACTATTTTGCAAGACTTCTTTAATAAATAAGTCTTTAATGTTAAAATACAAAACATGAAAAAGAAACTTGATTTTCTCACAAAAGCAAAGCTTATTTATAGCGGTGAATTACTTATTTTTGCCATCGCTTTTTTAATAATTGCGATATTAGAGTTTACCCAAGTAATCAAAATCAATGAAACTCATCATACATTTTTTAACTGGCTGACACTATTTGGTGGCACATGGCTTATCGCGGATTTCTTATGGGCACTTTTTTCTAAAAAAAGGCAAAAGAAAGTTGCCATGCTCGATAAGGTATTACATTTGCCTTTAGGTATTTACCTAGTAAGTTTCGATTTATTTTGTCTAATTACCCAACCCACCAATCAACTTATCTATCAATACGGCATTCCTATCGCAATTGGTTTTATTTCCATTTGTTATGGTTTCGAAGCCATTTATCATTTTTTCAAACCGATTCCTGTGGTTTTGGAAATGGCTGAAGAAGAAGAGAAAGAAGCGTTAAAAAAATTAGAAGAACAACAAACCGAAGAAATAATAGTTGAAGAAAAAGGAAAAGATGCTGAGCAAGATGTCAAAAACGATTAAGTTTAATTTAGTGGTCGCATTAATATTCACAGTTACAACTTTATTTGCTTTGTTTTTTACTATTGCCTTTATTGTCAATTCATTACTACAAATCCATATTTATGATTTAAATCAATCTACGGTAGTGTTTGATAACTTTTTATACTATGCTTCTTTTTTAAGTTTAATCTTAACTTGTTGTTTTGCAGGGGCGATTATTCCCTTTGATATTCTTTTACTTAAAAAGCATCATATTAATACTTGGTATACGAAAACACTATTAGTGTTTGCTGGTGTGGTCATTGCGGTAACTTTATTACTTGCGTTTTCACTCCCCGCCATATATACTTTCCATCAAAATGTCGCATTTTTAATTAAATTAATAATTGTGATGTGATATAACTTTAATTTGTATGAAAATTGCTCAAGATAAAATTAGAAACTTCTCCATCATTGCTCACATTGACCACGGTAAAAGCACATTAGCAGATCGCATCTTAGAAACTTCTGGCGCTATTGAGATGCGTGAGATGAAAAATCAAGTGCTTGATTCGTTGGATCTCGAAAGAGAAAGAGGCATTACCATCAAGCTCAATGCCGTGACTTTTACATATAAAGCTGATGATGGGCAAAATTATTTTTTTAACCTTATCGATACTCCTGGACATGTCGACTTCACCTATGAAGTATCGCGTTCTTTGGCTGCGTGTGAGGGCGCTTTACTTGTCGTTGACGCTACGCA
This sequence comes from Erysipelotrichaceae bacterium, assembly GCA_012744375.1. Lineage (GTDB taxonomy): Bacteria > Bacillota_I > Bacilli_A > RFN20 > CAG-826 > RUG14515. The sequence goes on from JAAYCD010000038.1 coordinate 4,680, forward strand.
GGGTGTGGAAGCTCAAACTTTAGCTAATGCTTATTTAGCTGTTGATAATGATTTAGAAATTTTACCTGTTATAAACAAAGTTGATTTACCTTCCGCTAATGTTGAACTAGCCAAAGAAGAAATCCAAAAGAAAATTGGCATTCCGTGCGATAAGGCTGTAGAGGTCAGTGCTAAAACTGGCTACCATATCCATGAATTATTAGAAGCCATTGTTCAAACCGTTCCACCGCCAAGTGGAAATTCTGATAAACCATTAAAAGCCTTGATTTTTGATAGTTTTTATGACCAATATCGCGGAGTCGTCGTCTTGGTCAGAATTAAAGAAGGTACGATTAAAGTCGGCGATAAGATTCGCTTGATGCAAGCGGGCAAAGAATATCAAGTGCTTGAACTAGGCATTAGGACTCCTAAAGAAGTTAAAGTAGATGAACTAGGTGCTGGTCAAGTCGGTTATATAGCTGCTCAAATCAAAGATATAAAAGACGTAAGACCTGGTGATACTGTCACATTATGTAATAACCCAGCCAAAGAAGCTCTTCCAGGCTATCGCATTATGAATCCAATGGTTTATTGTGGCTTATATCCAGTTGATAGCGATGATTACCTAGACTTAAAAGAAGCGTTAGAAAAATTATCCCTAAACGATTCTTCCTTACAATACATTGCAGAAACTAGCCAAGCTTTGGGCTTTGGTTTTAGATGTGGATTCTTAGGCTTATTACATATGGATGTGGTGCAAGAGCGATTGGAAAGAGAATATAATCTTGATTTAATTCTCACCGCACCAAGTGTTATTTATCATGTTTTTCTAACTGATAAAACTATGCTTCATTTAGATAACCCAAGTAAACTTCCAGATAGCAGTAAAATATCTTATATTGAAGAGCCATACATCAAAGCTAACATCATGACTCCAAAGGAATATATCGGTCCTATTATGGAGTTGTGTAGAGAAAGACGTGGTGTATATGTCAGTCTTGATTACTTCGACGATACTAGAATGATTTTAACCTATGAACTACCACTTGCTGAAATAGTTTATAACTTCTTTGATCGCTTAAAAAGTTGCACTAAAGGGTATGCATCGTTTGACTATGATTTCTCCGATTATAAGCGTGGTGATTTAGTAAAATTAGACGTTTTACTCAATGGTCAAGTGGTTGATGCTTTGAGCAGCATTATATATCGTCCAGATGGTTATCACCGAGGTTTAAACATTATTAGACGGATTAAAACCGTCATTCCTCGTCAGCAATTCGAGATACCAATTCAAGCGGCAATTGGTGGAAAAGTAATTGCTAGATGTGATGTAAAAGCGATGCGAAAAGACGTCCTTTCGAAGTGTTATGGTGGTGATATTTCCCGTAAAAAGAAGCTGCTAGAAAAGCAAAAAGAAGGCAAAAAACGGATGAAGAAAATCGGGTCAGTTGAAGTACCACAAGAAGCATTTATGTCAATTCTATCTATTGATGATGTTGATGACAATTAGTGTATTATTAGTAGTTATTTAGAATTAATTATTTAAATAAAAAAATATGTATTGTATGATGAAACTATAAAGAAGGTATTTTTATGGCAGGCACTGATTTAGCAATGCGTTTTACTGAAGATAAATATGCCAGTAAAAACGAAGTCGCCCACGAACTAAAAATTACATCTGTCGATACATTTTGGAGCAACATTTTAGCGTATCGCTCTCATTTTTATCATTACTTGTCACTTAAGACCATTGAAAAAAACATGCTCGTTTTTTGCGGTTGCTCCGCGATAAACAATCTCGTTAATGGTGTCGAACTAAAACTCATTAAAGTTAACCGTGATTTCGGCTTAATCAATCCTTCAAGTAAGCAATTTAAAAATATTGATTTTGCATTAAAAAAACAAATCATCAGCGCGATTAATAATCACGAAGAACTTGCAGTTGGCGAAGAATATTTAGAAAGCATTCTTAGAGGTGAAGTTATCAATTCGATTCCCACGAACATGGTACTCGTCAATTACATGAAGGCGTTAAACTACATTAAACGTAGCTATGTCAATAAAATAGACGACAACTTCCTCGCCGAACTATACGCAAAACTATTAGGAACTGAAGAGCTCACCACTTATTACCGACTCTTTGAAGATAAAAATCCAGAAAATCGTGTTTTAATTGATCGCATTTATACTTCCGCCCCTGCTAGTCTCATTGAACCAATGATGGGCAACATGTTTAATTTTATTGCGACGTCAACTTTATCTCCATCGCTTAAAGCCATGGTTGTTTATTTTTACATTAACTATGTTAAACCATTTGATCGTTATTCTGATGAAATTGCTGTTTTAATGGCTAAAGCGGTTTTGGCTCACGAAGCTTTTGGTGAAGTGATTGTCGATTTCCCTTTTGAGAAATTGCTGTTATTGGCAAAAGAAGAAATAGCGAGAGTTTATGTCGAAGTGCAAAAAACAACCGATGTTACCTATTTTATAGATTATATCTATAAACATTTGGTCCAACTTTGTGACGACTTATTAAATGATATCGCCGCGAGTAAGGTCGCAGAATTAAAACAAGACTTTTATCAATTTGATGAACAACAACTAGCACCAGTTGGAGAAGCTAACAAAGTAGAATCGATTTCTTTGTTTGAAGAAGATAAGGTTGCTACTCCTACTAACGATAGTAAAACACCAATTGGTAAAACTTTAGCAGGCGACTTTGATGAAGATGAAAAACTAGAAATTCCAAAGAAAAAGACTGTCAAAGTGCAATATGTGCAAGAAGAACTCGCTATATCTTATATCCCAGTGGCCTTAGACGAAAAGCAAGCTGTATTATTAGAACAAGACTTATTAGAAAGAGATCCACGTCTTAAAAAAGGCGAGGCCAAATTTTATGCTCGCCACTGTACAAAAAACAAAAAATATACGATTGCCCAATATAAGAAAAGTTTGCGCTGTGCTTATGAAACAGCTCGGACCGCTATGGACCATTTAGCAGAACTTCTTTACTATCGCAAAGAAAAGATTAAAAATAAATACGTTTACATTCCAGTAGAAAGAGATTAAGGGAGAAAATACATGCCACCTATCCTAATATTAGTAGTTATCCTCGCGGTTGCCGCCATCATCGCTTTAGCCGCCTTTGTTATTTATCGCATTTTAAGACCGCGTTTAAAAGAAGAAAAACCCTCGGAAGAGCAAATCGTTCAAGAAGAGATTAATAGAGTGCTCCAAGATATCGAAGACGAAGAAACCAAAAAAGAAATCATTAACTATAAACAAGATGACTGAAAAAGTTAAAGCTTTGTACATTCATATTCCCTTTTGTGAAAAAATTTGCGATTACTGCGACTTTCCTAAGTTGCAGTATTTTCGTAATTTCGCCATTTCTTATTTAGTAGTTTTGAAAAATGAACTCGAGCAATATACTCCGCATGACTTAGAAACTATTTATGTTGGTGGTGGAACTCCGACCGCTTTAGAAGCTGATTTATTCAAACAGTTGCTCGATATTATTAAACCCTATTCTTTAGGAATCAAAGAGTATACTTTCGAGGCAAATCCAGAGTCGTTAACTGACGACAAGATTGTTTTGTTAAGAGAATATGGTGTGAACCGTATTTCTTTAGGCGTCCAGTCAACAAATGATAATTTATTAAAAAAGATTAATCGCGCGCATAGATTTAGCGAAGTACAAAAAGTCGTAGCCAGTTTAAAAAATCATGGTTTTAATAATATCAATGTTGATTTGATTTTGGGTTTACCAAACGCCACAAAGAAACTTTTAAGTCAAGATTTAGAAAATGTATTAGCGTTAGGAATTCAACATATTTCTTGTTATTCTTTGATGCTACACCCACACACTGTTTTATTTAATCAAGGTTTTCGCGAATTATCGCCAGACCAAAGTCGAGAATACTATGATCTCGTCGAACAAGCACTGCTCAAACACGGTTTTATCCATTATGAAGTGTCAAACTATAGTTTGCCTGGCTTTGCAGCTAAACACAATTTTGCGTATTGGCGAAATGAACAGTATTACGGCGTAGGTTTAGGTGCGGCTGGATATTTAGGTAATGTCCGTTACAAAAACACTCTTAACTTGGAAAAATATTTAAAAGGAATGTATATCGCTGAGAAAGAACAACTGAGTATCCATGATTGCTTTGTTTATCAAGTAATGCTTAATTTAAGAACTGTAGAAGGTTTATCTTTAAAATACATCAAACAACAATTTGCGATAGATTTATATAAGGAAAAAAAGAAGATTATTGATGAATTTATCGCTAACGGATATTTGATGTTGGTTAACGAAAATTTGATTCCAACCTATCAAGGTATGATGATTTTGGATACGATTATTTTGCAGTTAATTTAATAAAACTATCAAAATTTAGTCCACTTTATATATAACATCGAAATTTTAGCACATATTACTTGACTCTGCTAATTTATTATTTACAATGTAATTAGCACTAAAACTATTGGAGTGCTAAAAGGAGATGTTTTCATGGCTTTATCGCGTAGCAATACCATCCTAAAATACATCGTGGAATATTTCATTAAGAAAGCACAACCAGTGGGTAGTCAAACACTCATTGACGAATATAAACTTCCTTATTCTCCAGCGACCATAAGAAATGAAATGTTGGCCTTAGAAAAAAATGGCTACATTGAAAAAACGCACTCATCAAGTGGTCGAGTGCCAAGTTCCAAAGGTTATCGCTATTACTGTGAAAACTTACGTGACGGCACAGTTAAAGAAGAACTAAAAAATAGTATTCAAACGATTCTAGATCAAAAGATTAAGTCGGTTGAAGAAGTCATCAAAGCGAGTTGTGAGATATTATCTCACATGACTAACTTAGTAACTGTCGTAATGGGTCCAGATGAACATGAGGAAAGATTGGCCTCAATTCAAATGGTGCAAATTTCGCAAAACTCGATTACCGCGGTTTTTGTCACTGATAAGGGTTATGTCGAAAACAAAACTTTCATCGTTCCAGATAACATTTCAGCGAAAGATATTATTTCTTGTGTTTCGCTACTTAACGAACGTTTAACTGGAACTCCGATTGTCGAACTAGTTGAGAAAACCGAAGCATTAAAACCAATTCTTAATGATTATATTGTCGATCATGATTTAGTGTATCAAGCACTGCTTGAAACTTTCATGCGCTTTGCTTCTGACCGCCTAAGTTTATATGGCCGTGATGAATTATTCACCCACGAAGAATATAAAAATGACGTAGAGAAATTAGAACAAGTGTTCAAATTACTTAATAATCAGGCGTTATTAAAAGAAGTGAAAAAAGAAATCAAAGAAGATGAAAGTGGTAAATTGATTCGAATTGGTGATATCGGTGAAAATCCCGACGTCTCAATGGTCACCGCGAAAATTAAACTCGGCGAAGACGAAGAAAGTGCTATTGCTTTGCTTGGTCCAACACGTATTGATTACGATCAAGCCTTATCTGCGCTTGATTATATCGCACAGACATTATCCGAATATTTTAACAACATCAAAAAAGGAGGAGGAGGGCAAGGAGATGCCTAAAGAGAAAATGAAAAAAGATAATCCAGAGATTAAGGAACAAAAGGCCCACGAAGCAACTTGCGAATGCAAAGATAACGAAACTTGTGATTGCAAGGATGAAAAAGATAAAAACAAGAAAAGGATTAAAGATTTAGATGAAATCATTGTTAAGCAAAAAAGCGAAGTTGAGCATTGGAAAAATGAGTATTATCGCGCTTATGCTGATACAAAAAACTTAAGATCTATTTTAGAAAAAGAACACGCAGAAGCACTTAAATATCGTGCAGTTGGGTTCGTTGAAGAGTTATTACCAGTTCTTGATAGCTTCCAAATGGCATTAAGCAATGAACCTGTTAACCCAGAATTAAAAAATTACCTCGTCGGTTTCCAATATATCTATCGAAATTTAATTGGAGTACTTGAAAATGAAGGGGTAGTAGAAATCGCCCCCAAAATTGGTGATAAGTTCTCGGCTTACGAAATGAATGCTGTGGATACAACCGAAGCTGAAGGCGAAGAAAATCTCGTCACAAAAATTTACCGTAATGGTTATAAGTTACATAACCGCCTCGTTAGACCCGCGATGGTGTCGGTGAGTAAAAACAAAACAACTAATCAAGAAGAAAATACAAACAATGTCGCTCAAGGCGATGCTTAAAAAGGAGAAAAGAGAATATGGCAAAAGAAATTATTCTAGGTATTGACTTAGGTACCACCAATTCAGTCGTCAGTTACTTACAAGCTGATGGCACTGTTAAAGTTATCCCAAATCCTGAAGGCACAATGACCACCCCTTCAGTTGTTGCATTTAAAGCAAATGGTGAAGAAATCGTTGGTAATGCTGCTAAAAGACAAGCAGTCACTAACCCAGACACTGTTTTGTCGGTCAAAAGATTAATGGGTAAACCAGAAAAAATCGAAATTAAATGTATTAATAAATCATTTACCCCACAAGAAATCTCGGCTAAAATCTTGGCTTACATGAAACGTTATGCCGAAGCCCATCTTGGTCACGGAGTGAAAAAAGCAGTTATTACTGTTCCTGCTTATTTTAATGACGCTCAGCGTCAAGCGACCAAAGACGCAGGCCAAATCGCTGGCTTAGATGTCGTAAGAATTATTAATGAACCAACTGCTGCCGCTTTAGCGTATGGTTTGGAAAATGGTAAAAGCGAAAAGATTTTAGTCTTCGATTTAGGTGGTGGTACGTTCGACGTTTCCATCCTCGATATCGGTGATGGTACCTTCGAAGTCGTTTCGACGGCTGGTGATAATAACCTCGGTGGTGATGACTGGGATCAAGTCGTCGCTGATTGGGTCAAAGCACAAATTAAAATTCAGTCAAATGTTGATATTACCGATAAAGGTTCTTTACAAAGAATTAAAGAAGCAGCTGAGAAAGCAAAAATTGAACTTTCTTCGCAATTGGAAACTATCATCTCATTACCGTTCATCTCGATGACCGCGACTGGTCCAGTTAACTTTGAAATTAGCTTAACAAGAGCTAAATTCCAAGAACTTACTCGTCACTTATTAAAAAGATGTGAAGAACCAGTTAGAAGAGCACTTAGCGATGCTAATTTAAGTGCGGCAGAACTTAACCAAGTGTTGCTCGTTGGCGGTTCCATTCGTATGCCAGCGGTCCAAGAATTAGTCGCACAATTAACTGGCAAGAAACCAAATCTCAGCATTAATCCAGATGAAGCGGTATCAATCGGTGCAGCCTATCAAGGCGGTGTCGTTTCAGGTGATGTTAAAGACGTTATTTTGCTCGACGTTACTCCATTAACCCTTGGTATTGAAACTCTCGGTGGTGTTTTAACTCCATTAATTCCTCGCAATACTACTATTCCAACAACTAAGAGTCAAATTTTCTCTACCGCCGCTGATAATCAACCAGCTGTCGACATTATGGTATATCAAGGTGAAAGACCAATGGCTCATGACAATAAGTTGTTAGGTCACTTCCAATTAACAGGTATTAAACCTGCTAGACGTGGTCAACCAAGAATTGAAGTTACTTTCTCAATTGACGTTAATGGTATAGTTAAAGTTAGTGCAAAAGACCTTGATACACAAAAAGAACAAAACATTACCATCACTGGTACTGGTGGTCTTTCAAAAGAGGAAATCGACCGCATGGTTAAAGAAGCAGAAGACAACGCAGAAGAAGATAGAAAACGTAAAGAAAACATCGAATTACGCAATAAGGCTGAAGGCTTCATCGCTGATATTGATTTAGCCCTACAAGAAAAAGGTGAAACGATGGATCCAGCTCAAAAAGAACAAACACAAAAACTTCGCGATGAACTTAAAACTGCGTTAGATAATAACGATATGGAAACTATCAAAAAGCGCATCGACGAACTTGAAAAAGCTGCTGCATTCATGCAACAACAAGCGCAAACTGGCGGTAATGGTGGTGATTCTGGCGCTGCTAACGGCGCAGATGGCAAAACTCCTGGCACTAATCCAGACGATGTGGTTGATGCGGATTTCACAAGCAATAACTAATTCATTCATTAATAAAATACTATGCATTATAGGGGCAAAAGCCCCTATATGTGTATAGAAGGAAAGGCATCAAATGGCAGAAAAAAGAGATCTTTATGAAACATTAGGCGTAGCCAAAACTGCCTCAAAAGACGAAATCAAAAGCGCTTATCGTAAACTAGCAAAAACATATCATCCAGACAATAAAACAACTGGAAATGAAACTAAGTTTAAGGAAGTACAAGAAGCATATGATATCTTGTACGATGACCAAAAAAGAAGTGCATATGACCAATTTGGTTGGGCGGCTTTCGAGCAGGGTGGTGGCCAACCTGGAGCTAATCCATTCGAGGGTGGTTTCGGTTTTGGGTCAGGCGACGTCGATTTAGGCGATATCTTCTCGTCTTTCTTTGGTGGTGGCCGCCGTTCGGCTCGCACCAACATGGGCCCGCGTCGCGGAAATGATTCCATCGTTAGAGTGAAAGTAAACTTTATGGATACCATTTTGGGTCGCGATATCGATTTACCATTAACCGTTGATGAAACTTGTTCTCATTGTCACGGCACTGGAGCAAGAACTGCTACAGACATTCAAACATGTCCAACTTGTGCGGGTCGCGGTTACATTAAAACAACACGCCGGAGTTTATTCGGTGTGATTGAACAACAAGAAGTATGTCCACGTTGTGATGGAAGAGGCAAAATCGTCATTAACGCTTGTCAAAAATGTAATGGACAAGGTTTCAACCGCGTCAAAAAGACGATAAAAGTCCACATTATCCCCGGCATTAATAATGGCCAACAAATTCGTGTTCAAGGCATGGGTGAAAGAGGAATTAATGGTGGTGATAACGGTGACTTATTCGTAGAAATTAATGTTAAACCACACGATTATTTCAAAAGAGAAGGCAATGATATTCATCTCGACTATCCACTAGATTTTTTCGATGCAATCCTAGGGGTGAAAGTTAATATTCCAACCGTTTATGGCGAAGTTCCATTAGATATTCCAAGCGGCACACAACCCGGCCAAGTGATGAGAATGCGTGGGCATGGCGTTAAAGATTTAAGAACTGGCCGACCGGGTGATCAATATATCCACTTAGATATCAAACTTCCAAATAATTTAAACAAGCAACAAAAAGAATTGTTAACAAAATATCGCGATTCAGTGAAAAATGATGATACCTTTATTGCCAAATTCAATAAAGCGTTCAAAAAATAAACCTTCTTATGAAGGTTTTTTTATTTTTTATCACTTTTCTTAGACAAATATATTTATTGCCCCCTATTAGAATGTTAGGAGGTCATAAATGCAATATATTCCCCAAATTACAAGTGAAGGCTGTGGCTCTGCCTGCTTAAAAATGCTGCTTGCCATTGTGCAAAAGGACGAGCGTTATCTTTATTTAAATGAAGATGAAGGTCATGGTCCATATTCATACCAGGATTTACTCGACATTGCAAAAAGATACGGAGTGACTTTAATCGGTATAAAAATTGAAGATAAAGACGATCTAAGCCACTTAACGAACTTTCCGATGATTATAACCATGGTTAACGCAGATGAAACTACGCACGCTGTTTTGCTTAGTCAAAGAAAAGGCAAGCGTGTAAAAGTACATGACCCTAATAAAGGTGTAATGTGGAAGAAAATATCTGATATTACACGCTTTTGGGATGGGACCGCATTAACTATTTCCCACGTCGAACGTCAAACTTATGAACGCATCATTATCGACACTAAAGATGTAAAAGGCGAAGTAATTTCTTATTTGCTGCAAACTATGATCGCCACTTTTATCGCCTTAGGCACTTTCTTAATTAAACCTGATGGCTCGCCCCTTTGGACATTAGTGTTTATGGCTTTAAGTTTAGTAACTGAGATTGCTTTAAGAGGAGCGTTATTAAAAAGAATGCAGCGGTTTGACAAGTACATAAGGCGTTTTTATAGTTATGTACGCCCCGAGCATTACTTTGAGTTTTATCGCCGTGGCCAAGAATACAAGCGAAGTTCGCTCACAATGACATTGAACTTTATCTTCTACTTGTTGGTTGTCGTTTTGATTATGACAATTTTACTTTTCAATTCGCTATATTTTTTAATCTTGATCGCTACTTCCTTTCTTACTTCTTATCTTGGCGTTTTCTTTTTCGCCCCTTATAAAAATCAAATCGCTAAAGATTTAGAAGTAGAAGAAGAGGCATTAAGAAAGGAAATAGTGGTGGAAGGAGTGGAATTGAAGGTTAAAACAATGGAAATAAAAGCCTATCGATACGCCTATTTAGAAATTGCTAATAAGATCTTTGCTTTTGCTCTGATGATTTTGGCAAGTATATCCGTCAGCGTCATTGAAAAAGGCTTCAATCTCACCAACATTGTGTTTTACACCTGCTTAAGTATGTTGCTTTATCAGTCTTTAACGCCGCTTTTTTCTTATGATTACCGCCTAGCGGAAAATTTATTAATGAAAGCTAGGGTTAACAACCTTGTTCATCATCATGATGAAATTAATAGTAAAAAGCGCTAAAAGATAGTATGATTTACGTATGGAACTTGATTTCAATTCATTCAATGAATCGTATAACCTTTATCAAGCAGAATACGAAACACTACTAGACAAAACACTCAAGCATTTAGCCTTAAACTTTGATCCTTTTGTTAGTGTCACGCTCGTCGATAATGATTATATTCAAGCAATTAACCGTGACTATCGTCATCTTGACCAGCCCACTGACGTTATCTCCTTTGCATTTTTGGATGATAACAAGGATAGGGATACTATTTTGCACTCTGGTTCGATGGTGATTCTTGGTGAAATCTATATCAGTATAGATAAAGCTAAGAGTCAAGCTGAGAACTATGGTCATAGCCTTGATCGCGAGTTAAAATTCTTATTCGTCCATGGATTGCTCCATCTTCTCGGCTATGACCATATGACTGAAGCTGAAGAAAAAATCATGTTCGCTTTGCAAGATAAAATCTTGCCAAAAGGTAACTTATGAAAACTGAAAACTTAATTGAAAAAGCAAAAGATGCACGGAAACTATCTTATAGTCCATACTCAAAATTCGCTGTCGGAGCTGCTTTACTATGTAAAGATGGGCAAGTCATTGCCGGAGCAAACATCGAAAATGCTTCTTATCCACTATGTATTTGTGCTGAACGCAATGCACTTTATAGCGCGATGTTGCGTGGCTACAAGAAGTCTGATTTCCTTGCCTTGGCCATTGTTGCTGATACCCCTGAAGCATGTGCGCCTTGTGGTGCTTGTCGTCAAGTAATTAGTGAACTTTTCCCTAAGGAAGGTGAAATTATTATGGCCAATTTAAAAGGTGCGGTTGTGAAAAGTAATATCGCCAAATTATTACCTTTTGCTTTTTCTGAAGAGGACTTGAAATAATGAAATCGGGTTTTGTCGCTATCTTAGGCCGACCAAATGTCGGAAAATCCACACTACTCAATCGTTTAATTAACCGTAATGTTTCAATTGTGACCGATAAATCGCAAACTACAAGAAACAGAATTATCGGTATTTATAATAGTGAAGAAGCACAAATTGTTTTTGTCGATACTCCCGGCATTCATAAGCCACAACAAAAATTAGGCATCGAGATGAACAACATGGCTTATAGCACCGCGCACACAGTTGATGCCACTATGCTAGTGGTGGACACTTCTAAACCATTCGGTCCAGGTGATAAATATATAATTGACCATCTCAGTATCCATGATCGCCCATTGATTATTGTTTTTAACAAAATTGACCTTGCTCGGCTCGATAAAGCTGAATTATTGAAAAATACATACCGCGATTATTTCCCAGGGGCCATCTTTATTGATGTAGTAGCTAAAGAAGGATTTAACGTTGGTGAAATCATTAAAATTTTAATGAATATCTTACCTGAAGGCCCGGCTTACTACCCAAAAGAAATGGTTACCGATAAAGATGAAATTTTCCGCATTAAAGAAATTATTCGCGAAAAGGTGTTATTAATTCTCCGCCAGGAAGTGCCACATTCAATAGCCATTTATATGGAACATATTGAGTGGGAGAAAAAGCCAATCGAAATTATGGCTTCAATTATCGTTGAAAAAGAAAGTCAAAAAGGTATTGTGATTGGTGCTTCTGGAAGAAGAATAAAAGAAATCGGTTCTAAAGCTCGTTCTGATATCGAAAAGTTCTTAAAGCAACACGTTTATTTAGAATTACAAGTCAAAGTAAATCCCGATTGGCGCGATGATGAAAAATCATTACAGCAATACGGGTATAAATACGAAAAATAAGAAATGAAAGTTATCGTTTTAACCGTCAATCAATATAAAGAAAAAGATGCCATCGTCACTGCGGTTGCTGAAAAGCAATTGATCACTTTTCTTGCGAAGGGGATTAATGATCCTAAAAGCAAAAATAGTGTCCTCAACAACCCTTTAACAATTGTTGACATCGAATTAGTCGAAGGCAACTTAAAATATCCGGTCTTAAAAAACTCAAAACAACTTTTCACGCCACTAAAAGTGGAAATGGACGCTAATTATTTAGGCGCGCTCTTATTTATTGGTGAAATGATGTTAAATTTATTTCCTGATGAAGAAAAATATAAGATGTTTGCTTGCTTAGAAGAAGGGGTAGAAGCATTAAGAAAAACTAATGATTGGCTGATGTCCTTGTTAGTATTCATGAGCCATGCGATTAGGATTGGCGGTTTTGAATTAGAAGTTAATCAATGCGTTATTTGTGGAAATAAACAAAAAATCGTCGCTTTCTCTTTTGTTGATGGCGGATTTATTTGTGAAAAATGTTATCACGAAGGCATTTCAATAAATTTAAGCAAAGAGCAAATGCTCTTATTAAGAAAGATTTTTAACGCGCGAGATTATTTGCTTGCTGGAACCGATTACTCGCGTCAAGATGCTTTAGTTATATTTGATAGAGTGACCGAATACATCCAAGAAGTTTTCGGTTATCACTTTAAGAATCTGAAGCTTTTAACAATTAATTAAATAATAATAAAAACACTGATAATAGGTTGACAACAATTCACATTACTTGTAGCATATAGTTTGTATGCATAACGAGGTAATGTATGAATAAATTTGAATTTGATAAATTGACCAACCATTTTATTGTCTCTGGCTTTTATTTCCAAGGTTCTGAAATCTATGGTGGATTAAGTAACACTTGGGATTATGGCCCATTAGGAAGCGAAATTAAGCAAAACATCCGTAGGATGTGGTGGAAGAAATTCGTCCAAGAAAGTCGTACCAATGTCGGCATTGATGCGGCAATATTGATGAACCCAAAAGTTTGGGAAGCAACAGGACATGTTTCAACTTTTAACGATCCATTAATTGACTGCAAATATTGTAAACAACGCTTCAGAGCCGATCATTTAATCGAAGGCGCCTATCCTAATGAAGACGTTAACGCAATGAACAATGATCAAATGATGGCATTTATTCGTTCTCACGAAGTGGCTTGTCCAAACTGTAATCATCATGACTTCACTGACATCCGTCAGTTCAATATGATGTTTAAAACGCATATTGGTGTCACGGAGGACAGTAAATCAACAGTGTATTTACGTCCAGAAACAGCTCAAGGCGTATTCGTTAACTTCAAAAACGTCATGCGTGCCACTCGTAGAAAATTACCGATCGGTATTTGTAACGTTGGTAGAGCATTTAGAAATGAAATCACTCCTGGTCAAATGACTTTTCGAACGAGAGAATTCGACCAAATGGAAATGGAGTTTTTCTGTAAGCCAGGCGAAGATTTAAAATGGTTTGATTATTGGAAACAATATTGTTTGGACTTTGTTGACTCTTTGGGCATTAAAAAGGAAAACCTACGCTACCGCGACCATGAACCAGCGGAATTAGCGTTTTATAGCAAAGCTACCACCGACATTGAATACTTATTCCCATTCGGTTGGGGCGAAATTTGGGGTATTGCCGATCGTACCGATTACGACTTAAAGCGACACATTCAATTTAGTGGAGAATCTTTGGATTACTTAGATCCAGAAACTAACGAGCGTTACGTGCCTTATTGTATTGAACCATCGGTTGGATTAGATCGTTTAGTATTGATGACTTTATGTGATGCTTATGACGAACAATTGGTTAATGGCGAAGATTCTCGCATCGTTATGCATCTTCTACCTGCGCTTGCTCCATTTAAAGCAGCAGTATTGCCACTTTCTAAAAAATTAGAAGACAAAGCTCGCGAAGTTGAGGCTGAACTTTCTAAATATTTTAGTATCGTTTACGACGATACAGGTAGTATTGGCAAACGTTATCGCCGTCAAGATGCAGTTGGCACTCCATATTGCATTACCATCGACTTTGATACATTAAGTGATGGGGCGGTAACCATTCGTGACCGTGACACCATGGCACAAGTCCGTTTACCAATCGCCGATTTAAAAGCATATATCGAAGAAAAAATTTATTTCTAATCAGTAAAAAATTAGTAGAAAAATAGGGAAACTATAATAAATTATATGGCATTTGAAGAAGGATTATACAACGAGGTACTTAAGCGCGCAGACATCGTCAAGGTGGTATCTGCTTATTTACCTGTGGTCAGAAAAGGTAAAGACTATTTGGCAAAATGTCCTTTCCACGATGACACTAACCCTTCTATGCACGTTTCTCCGCAGTTAAAAATCTTTAAGTGCTTTGTTTGTGGCACAAGTGGCAACTCAATTAGCTTCGTTAAGAAGTATGCTAAGATGTCTGCCATGGAAGCGATGAAGAAAGTTGCTGAAATCTCTGATTTCCATGACCCCCGTTTAGAAGGTATTACTAAAGTAAAAGTCGTCGACCCTAAACGTGTGCCTTTAGTTAAGTGTTTGCACGACTTAACAGTTTATTATCAATATGCACTAAACTCTCCAGAAGGCAAAGTAGGACTAGAATATTTCACTAATCGCTATTTGGATGCGGGGATAAGAAACAAGTTCCGTTTAGGCTATGCCTATAAAGATGGTAAGGCAACTTGTGACTTTTTACTTAGCAAAGGCCATTCATTAAAAACAATTGAAGATGTCGGTATTGCGCTTGCGATTAATAATGCCTATTATGACCGCAACCAAGGACGTGTCATCTTTCCTATCTTTGATAACGAAGGGGAAGTCGTTGGATATTCTGCTAGACGTCTAGGTGATGGATCTGAGGCTAAATATGTTAACTCGCCCGATACTTATTTGTTTCACAAATCCAATATTTTATATAACTATCACAATGCGAAAGAAAAAGCGCACATCGCCGGTTACGTTTATGTACTTGAAGGGTTTATGGATGTTTTTGCACTTTATCGCATTGGTATTGAAGCAGCAGTGGCCACAATGGGCACAACTTTAAGTGATGAACACATCCGTTTACTTAGAGCACTAAATGTAGAAGTAAGACTTTGTCTTGATGGTGATTTGCCTGGTCAAAAGGCTTCAATGACGATGGCGGATTTATTAATTAAAAATGGTATTAATGTTCGCATTGTTGATAATCAAAACAATCGTAAAGACCCAGACGAAATATTGAACACCGAAGGTGATGTCGCTTTAAACGCTTATTTAAATAAGTTGATTTCTTATGTTGACTTTACTCTTAACTTTTATCTCAACACCAACCCATTACAAACTACAGAACAAAAAACACAACTCATCCAAGAATTCGTCCCAATTTTATTGGGTATTCGTTTGCAATTAGAACTCGATAGTTATATCGGTAAGTTATCCAAAATTACTGGCTATACTTCTGAAGCGATAAGAAATATTTTAAAGACCGCAAAAGTAAGGCCTGAAATTAGAGATTATCGCTCGATGATTATCGATTACCATCCTGAAAGAAAAATCCTCCGCAGACTTAATCTGGCGGAGCGTGAACTTTTATACCAAATGTTACAAAACAAGCAAGCAGTGGGCTTTTACGAGGGAAATATCGATGGTTTTTATGATTCCACCTACCGTGTAATTGCCAATTTCGTTATTGAGTATGCGCGAACACACGATAACTTCGTGCCAGTGGACATTATTTCTTCATTAGAAAATAGCGACATTGATGGCAAAGAAATGATGGTTAACCAAATTACTGAGTTATATATGGAAAGAAACCATCCAAAGTGTGACCAAAAATTGCTTGATAATTTACAACAGGTGATTAAAGAAGAAAAAGAACGGATTTTCGAAAATGATTTACTCGAACAATCTTTACAAAACAAAAGCCAGCTCGATCAAGCGCGTATTCTCGCAGAATATAATCGTCGTAAAGTACGTAAAAAGTAATATAAACCAAAGCAATGAAAGGGGCATTGATTTATGGGAACAAAAAAAGTTGAAACAGTAGAAACTGAAAACAAACCAAAAAAAAGAGGTAGACCAAAAGTGAGCGAAGGTGGGGTTAGCACTCCAAAACTTTCTTTAGAAAAAGAGAAGAAAAAACCACTCAAGGCTATTTATGATGAAGACGGTGAAATTTTATCTTTAGATGAGATTAAGGCTAAATTATTAAAAAAAGCTAAAGCAGCAGGGAGCATAGACCAAAGCGATATTTATGACACGCTTTCCCCATTCGACGTGGATGATAATACTCTCCTTGATTTAATCAACTTCTTCAAAGATAGTGGCATTGAAGTTGTCGTCGATACCGAAGAAGAAGACGAAGATTTCGAAGTAGATTTCGATGAGAACAAATTAGCGCTTGACGTCGAAGATGATGCAGCTGACTTTTTTGAAGAAGATACAGTTAAAGAAGAAGAGGAAGAAGAAATTGATGTCGATTATCTTGGCAGTGAAGTCAAAGTAAATGACTCTGTCAAAATGTACTTAAAAGAAATCGGCAAATATAGTTTGTTAAAGGCTACTGACGAACCAATTCTCGCTAAGAAAATTTTAGAAGGCGACGAAGAGGCAAAAATGACACTTATTAACGCTAACTTACGTTTAGTCGTCAACATTGCAAAACACTATGTTGGTCGCGGTATGTTGCTACTTGACTTAATTCAAGAAGGCAACCTTGGTTTGATGAAAGCTGTTGATAAATTTGACTATACCAAAGGGTATAAGTTTTCAACTTACGCCACATGGTGGATTCGTCAAGCTATCACTAGAGCTATTGCCGATCAAGCTAGAACGATTCGTATTCCAGTCCACATGGTGGAAACCATCAACAAGATGACGAGAATTCAAAGACAACTTATCCAAGAATTAGGCCGTGAACCAACCGCCGAAGAAATTAGCGATGTAATGAACGGTGAACTTTCCGCCAAACGAATCCGTGAAATTCAAAGAATCGCCATGGAACCAGTTTCATTAGAAACTCCAATTGGTGAGGAAGATGATTCGCATTTAGGTGACTTTATCGAAGATAAGGAAAGCGAATCTCCAGTGGACTTTACCACCAGACAACTTTTAAAAGAAGAATTATATGCCATTTTGAAAGATTTAAGTGATCGCGAAGAAAGAGTAATTAGACTCCGTTATGGTTTAGATGATAACCGCCCAAGAACTTTAGAAGAAGTTGGTCGTGAATTTGGAGTTACTCGCGAAAGAATTAGACAGATTGAAGCTAAAGCCATTAAAAAGCTTAGACATCCAACCCGCTCAAAGAGACTCGGTGATTATAAGGAAAAAATATAATGGTAAAATTATCCAAGCGTCTTAGGACCATTCATGACTTAGTCCCTAAATGCGTGCCCGCGGACATTGGAAGTGATCACGGTAAACTGATGATTGCTTTGGTGGAAAGTGGCAAGATTGAAAAAGGCTATGCCATTGAAAACAAAGAAGGTCCGTATGAAAGGCTAAAAAACAATCTCATCCAAGCAGGAGTGATTGATGTAGTCGTTCCTTTGTATAGTGATGGGCTTGAAGACTTACCAGAAATTGTTGATACTTTGATTATTGCGGGTATGGGTGGCATAAACATCATTGGCATATTAAAAAAAAATCCAAGAAAACTAGAACACATTCAAACCATCATCATAGATGCCCATAGTTCCGTGCCAACTGTTAGAAAAGAAATTTGTCGCATGGGCTTTACCATCGCTGATGAAAAAATCATCAATGAAGGAAATATTTACTATGAAATCATTAAGTTCATTCGTGGCGAATGTGCTTTGTTAAGCGATGAGGACATTGAATATGGACCAGTTTTAAGACAAGAAAAATGCGCCATTTTCAAAGAAAAATACCAAAATCGTATTTCAGAGATAGAAAAAATCATTTCTTCTGGTTCAATTCCTGAAGATCGCTTTGATTTGCTATCCAAAGAAAAATGTCGTTTAAAGAAAAATGTATGAAAACTAAACACTTGCTCGTAAAATTAGCGAAAAAATTTCCAAAACGTTATGCCACTATCTATAAAGATAGGGTTGGCTTAATGGCGGGGAAACTTCCTAAGGAAGTACATTCAATTCTTTTATGTTTAGATTTTGATTGGCAAGTGTTTTCTTTGATAAAAAATGAGCGTCCGGATATAATTATCACTCATCATCCATTCATTTATGGTCCTAAAAGCAAAGTGTTTAAGGACGACCCTTCTAAGGAAGCATTGTTCAAAGAAGTGGAAGCTAAGGGCTTAACCATCTATACTTTCCACACCAATTTTGATGCAGGAAGAGGCGGGATGAATGATACATTATCAGAAACCTTATCTTTAGATAATGTCTACATTCCTAAAGGTGACGCAATTATGCGTATCGGCGAACTTAAGGAAAAGATGCCAATTAAAGAGTTTGCTAATTACGCAAAAGAAAAACTTCAAGCTGATTATGGACTATTGTTACCTTATGGAAATTTAGAAATTAAGAAAGTCGGAATCATCGCCGGAGGTGGATCGCGTTATTGGCCAATCGCTAAAGCGGAAGGGTGCGACATATATATCTCAGGTGATGCGCCTCATCACGTGAGAAGGGATATTGTAAACGCTAACTTCAATTATTTGGACTTACCGCATGAAATTGAAAACATTTTCTTAACCCAAATGCGCAAAATATTGTTGGAAATCGATGATAAATTAGAAATTACGATTATCGACCATGAGAAAATGCCAGAACTAATTTAAGTAAAATATCAGTATTAAAATAGTAGTAATATACATTTATGTATAAGGAGAACACATTATGAAAGCAATTATCGAAGTTGAAAAATTTGGAATTATCGAAATAGTCTTAGATAAAGACAGTGCTCCTGTCACGGTTGATAATTTTGTGACGTTAGCCAATAAAGGTTTTTACAATGGCTTAACATTCCATCGCATTATCAAAGGATTCATGATTCAAGGTGGCTGTCCTAAAGGTAATGGCACAGGTGGTCCGGGCTATACCATTAAAGGCGAATTCAAAGCTAATGGAATCAGCAATCCAATAAAACATATTAGAGGGACAATTTCAATGGCGCGCTCAATGGATTATAACTCCGCTGGTAGTCAATTTTTTATCATGCATAATGATGCTAACTATTTAGATGGCCAATACGCTGCTTTTGGAAAAGTGGTCGAAGGCATCGAAGTAGTTGACGCCATTGCTGAAGTTAAAACTGGTTTTGATGATAAACCGTTTGAAACTGTGACTATTAAATCAATCAGGGTCGAATAATATGGGAAAAGATTTATTGATTGGCTCACACGTAGCCATGAATGGTCCTGAATATTATTTAGGCAGCGTTAAAGAAGCCATTTCTTATCAAGCTAATGCTTTAATGTTTTATACTGGCGCACCACAAAATTCTTTTCGCAAACCTTTAGCGGAATTACGTATTCCCGAAGGAAGAGCTTTACTTAAGGAAAGTAACATCGACGAAAATAATATTTTCGTTCATGCACCCTATATCATTAATGCTGCAAATGCCGGTAAACCAGAATTATTGAAACTTTCGATCAATACAATTGTCGGAGAACTGCAAAGAACGGCTGGATTTGGCGTCAAGACGCTTATTTTACATCCGGGCAACCATTTGGATGCCGAAGAAGATTTCGCCCTTCAAACACTAGCTAAATCACTCGATACTATCTTTGAAACTGATGGTACTCAAGTAAAAATCGCCTTAGAAACAATGGCGGGCAAAGGTAGTGAAATTGGCAAGACTTTCGAAAGTATTCGCCGTATTATTGATTTATGCAAATATCCCGAACGTTTAGGTGTTTGCTTAGACACATGCCATTTACATGATGGAGGCTATGATGTCGATAATATTGACGCTCTCCTACAAGATTTTGATCATATCATTGGTTTAGATCGTTTGCTGGTCATTCATCTTAACGACTCAAAAAATCCTCGCGGCGCGCATAAAGACCGTCACGATAACCTCGGTTATGGTCATATCGGTTTTGCTACTCTATGTAAAATTGCCAATCATCCATTATTAAAAAAGATTCCTAAGATATTGGAAACACCTTATTTTAATGAAAAAGCCCCTTACGCGATTGAAATACAAATGCTCAGGGACGAGAAATTTATTGATGGGTGGAGAGAAAAGCTCTAAAGCATACTCTTAATTTCATTAATCATCGTGTCATAAGCTTCGTCTTCTGACATTTTTTTTATTAATTTACCTTTTTTAAAGATGATGTATTGCCCTTTACCGCCGGCAATACCTATGTCTGCGCTTTTAGCTTCACCTGGACCATTAACAACGCATCCCATGACCGCGACAGAAAGAGGAATACTGTTTTCTTCTAGATATGTGAAGATTTTTTCTCCTAATGGTCGGACGTCAACTTGCGTTCTACCACATGTTGGACAAGAGATTAGTGTAGGGTAATTTGCATAAAGTTCACAATCGTGCAATAAGCGTTTTGCTGCTAATACTTCGTCTCGCGCATCTCCGGTAATAGAGATGCGAATTGTGTCGCCAATTCCTTCTAATAATAGCGGAGATAGCCCCGCCACACTTCTTACTAAAGAAATATCCTTTGGACCGGCTTCGGTAATACCAATATGTAATGGGTAAGGAAAAATTTCACTGGCTAAACGATAGGCGGCAATTGTTTCTTTAATATTGCTGGCCTTGATAGAAACGACGATGTCACGAAAATCATATTTTTCCAAAATATCGATTTGTTTTTTGGCTGATAAGACAAGCTTTTCAGCTAAAGAAATTGGCAAAGCGTCAACATCACTATTAAGAGAACCCGAATTCGCACCGACACGGATGACAACCCCATGTTTTTTCGCAGACAAAACAACTTCCTTAATCATGTTTTCATCTTTGATATTGCCAGGATTTAATCTAACTTTTTGCACGCCATTTTCAATGGCGAGTAAGGCTAAACGCGCATCAAAATGAATATCCGCAACTAAAGGAATGCTAATCTTACTAACGATAGTCTTGATAGCTAAAGCGTCTGCTTCGTCTAATACAGCCACGCGCATTAAGTCCGCACCCAACTTCGCGCATTCGTTTATTTCTTCAACCACTAAGTCGATGTCTGAAGTTTTATGTTTGCACATCGATTGGATTAATACTTTATTTTGTCCACCGATGAGTATGGTGCCAATTTTTGTTTGTCTAGTTTTTTCACGTTTCATAGCCTTAGTATAAACCATCATCGCGTGATTTAAAAAATATATTTGCATTAAATTTTACCTGTGGTAAGATATGAAAGCGACTTCGAAGGGAGAAAATCAAAATGGCAAGCAAAGATGATAGAATCTCATTTTCACTTAAATGCACTGTATGCGGCGAAGAAAACTATCTAACTGAAAAAAATAAAAAGAAACATCCAGATCGTTTAGAGCTTAATAAATATTGTAACGTCTGTAAAAAAGTCACTCCGCATCGTGAGAAAAAGAAATAATAGGCTTAGCCTATTTTTTTTCGTAAAATGATCAAAGTAGTACCTTTTATTTACGAAGACTTAGACGATTTATACGCGAATACATATGTATTAATCGATAACCAAAACAATTGTGTGGTTGTTGATCCGGCTAAAGATTATCTCGGTCTAGTAAATTACATTGAAAAACAGCAATTAAGCCTAAAAGCTATACTTCTTACTCATGGACATGTTGATCACATCCGTGGTGTGGATGTTTTGGTCGAACATTTCTTAGCCCCAGTGTACATCGGTTTTTTTGAAGTTGATAAATTAAGCGATCCTTACTTAAATTGTTCAGCATTACTCGCCAAACCTTTTAAATCAAAGGCAAAACCTATCACCGTCGCGGAAAATGATGTCATTTCGTTATTAAACGAACCAATTATTGTCATTGATACCCCGTATCACACATCAGGTTCGGTATGCTTTTATTTGAAAGAAAGCCAAATACTATTAACTGGTGATTTCCTATTGGAGCATACGGTAGGAAGAGCAGATTTACCGAGTGCCCAACCAAAAAAGTTAAAATCATCAATGGCCAAAATAATGGCCTTACCATCAGCTACAAGAATTTATCCAGGTCATGGAAAGAGCTCGACACTCCTAGAAGAACAGAAACTAAATCCATTTGTTAAATAATGAATATTTGATATAATATTCACTGGTATTATTGAAAGGAAAATTAAAATTATGGTCAATGTTACAGAATTAAGACCAGGAAACTATTTCGTTGATGAAGGCAACTTATTTCAAGTTTTAGATATTTTGCTAAATAAAACAGCAATGAGAAAAATGGTTGCAAAGGTCAAAGTCAAAAATGTGCGTACTGGCACAATTATGGAAATTTCCCGCAACTCAGGTTATATGGTCGATACCATTCGTCTTGATAAAAGACAAATGCAATATCTTTACGATAGTGGTGATTTTTTGGTTTTCATGGATCAAGACACTTACGAGCAAATCGAAGTATCTGTTTCTCGTTTGGAATGGGAAAAACAATTTCTAAAAGGTAATGAGATGGTGGAAATTACTTCTTATGACGGCGAAATCCTTGGCGTTAATTTACCTGCTAAAGTCGCATTAAAAATTACTCAATGCGATCCAGGTGTTAGAGGTGATACAGTCAACAAACCAACTAAACCAGCAACTCTTGAAACTGGCTTGGTTGTTAAAGTTCCACTTTTTATTGAAGAAGGCGAAGAAGTCCTCGTTCGCACTGATACAGGCGAATATGATGGCAGAGCCTAATAGGTAGACATTATGCAAATCGAAATTTGGCAATTAATACTTTATATCGTTCTCGCCCTTATCGCAGGTGGTGCAGCAGGCTTCTTTATCACCAGATATTTATTCCAAAAACAAATTAGAGAAAACCCACCAATCAATGAAAAAATGATTCGTGCAATGTTCAAAAGCATGGGGCGTACCGCTAGCGAAAAACAAATTCGTGAAGTGATGCGTAGCATGAAAGAAAATCGCTAATCATCAACAAAAAAATAAAGCGCTCTTAATTGAGCGCTTTTTAATTATATTTAGTCTTAATACGTAGTATTACTTTTACTAATTTTCAACTTTTTCTTTACTCTTAATCCATTTAACTTTCTTTTCGTTTCCTGCTCTTAAACGATTGATATTTTCGTGATGTCTAATTATCATGACCGTGGCTTGAATGGTGATTACAATGGCGAAAACATAGTTAAAATAAAACAGCGGACCATATTGGAAAATAACCATTAGTTCTAAAGGGATAACGTGGAAAGTAATAAGTGACGAATATACCCAAGTGCAAACAAATAGCACAATACCAGTGACAATAGAAGAAAGCGAAACGTACTTGGATTTAAAGAGTGTCCCAAAAAATGCAATCGCTCCAAAAATGGTCATAAACCAAGTGGTGGTGAGAATCAAACCCGATAAGTTTGAGACAGCTTTTCCGCCTCTAAAACCAGTAAATAATGGGAAAATTCCACCAAGCAACGAACCAATTGGCGCTACCCAATAAATTGGCCACTGAATCAAATAATTGCCTACTTCCCCATTATACATTTGTAACGCATTTGGAAGTAATGGCATTCCGTTATTAAATGGCACAAAAGTTAGAATGGCCCAACAAATATATAACGGAGAGACAGTCTTAAATACATCGAAGAAAAAAACAATAAAGAAGTACTTTTTACCCCAGATTCGACCGCAATTTGTGGCACCACAATTGTGTGATCCGTAGTCACGTGGATCTTGCTTGAAGATGAGCTTCCCTAATGGAATAGAGATGTTTGCGCTGCCAATAAGATAACCAAAGATTAGTGATAGTACTGCGACTAATATATTAAGTAATATATTCATTTTTTAGTCCCTCAATTCGCTCTTTTTATTTTACTTAAATGCTTTTTATTTGCAACTTAATTTGTATATAATTAAGTCTTGCAAAGGGAGGTATACCGTGTCAGATAATAGAAAACCAACATATACAGCAGATGACATTCATGTCATGAAAGGTTTAGAGGGTGTAAGAAAAAGACCCGCCATGTACATTGGTTCCACGAATAGTCAGGGACTTCATCACTTGGTATGGGAAGTAGTTGACAATTCCGTTGATGAAGCCTTATCCGGTTATGGAAAAAAGATTGTGGTTACCATGCATAAAGATGGTTCGATTTCCGTTCTTGACGAAGGTCGTGGTATTCCAGTTGGCATCAACAAAGACACTGGTAAACCTGCTGTTGAAATTGTTTTTACCGAACTGCATTCCGGTGGTAAATTCAATAATGCAGTATATAAAAGCGCTGCTGGTTTACATGGTGTTGGCGCCTCAGTTACTAATGCATTAAGTGAATGGTTAGATATTAATGTCTACCTTGACGGAAACATCTATCACTTGCGCTTTGAAGGAGGCGGAAAGCTTGTTGTTCCGTTAGAAATTATTGGGCAAACAAAAAGACATGGTACTTTTGTAAGATTTAAACCTGACAAGAGCATTTTTACTACCGTCGAATTTAAATGGGATACTATTGCGAGCCACCTTCAAGAAAGTGCTTTCTTAATGAAGGGTGTGGAATTTGTTCTTTCTGATGAAAATACTGGCCAAAACGTTAACTATTTATACGAAAACGGCTTGGTTGAATATATTAATAACGTCAATATCAATAAAACGCCAATGTGTGAAGTACTTGATTTTTCAGATACTGACCCCGAAACGAATATCGATATTGAAGTTGCTTTTCAATACTGCAATCAAGATTACAATGAAACCATTTATTCTTACGTAAACAACGTGAGAACAAGAGATGGCGGCACCCATGAAACCGGTTTTCGTTTGGGTATTACTAAGGCTGTTAATGACTTTGCGGAAAATTACAAACTCGGCAAAGGCAAGAAACTTGAAGGAAGCGATATTAGAGAAGGCTTAACTGCCGTAATTTCCCTAAAAATTCCTGAAAATTTCCTAGAATTTGAAGGTCAAACTAAAGGTAAACTCGGTACTCCACAAGCGACTGCGGCCGTTTCAAATTTCATTTATAATAAGTTAACTTATTATCTAACTGAAAATAAAGAATTTGCCATCACATTAATTAATAAGTGCTTTGCTTCTCAAGCCGCGCGTATTGCTGCAAGAAAAGCCAAGGAAGAAGCGCGAACAAACAAAAAAACAAAACAAAATCTCATTTTGAGCGATAAATTAACACCTGCGCAAAGTAAAGATTATAAAAGCAATGAGCTATTTATCGTTGAAGGTGATTCTGCGGGTGGTACTGCTAAAAAAGGTAGAGATCGCTTGCATCAAGCAATATTACCACTTCGTGGTAAACCATTAAATACCGACTCGATTTCGATTGAAAAATTAGTCCATAATGAAGAAATCGCAACAATTATCAATACTATTGGTACTGGGTTTGGCCAAAGTTTTGATTTAGAAGATTTAAAATATGGAAAAATTATCATCATGACTGACGCGGATACTGATGGCGCGCACATTCAAACCTTGTTATTAACTTTCTTTTATCACTATATGCGCCAACTAATCGTTAACGGTCATATTTATCTAGCCGTTCCACCTTTATATCGCGTATATAAAGATGACGGAAAACGTGTTGTTCATGAATATGCTTGGGACGACGAAGGTTTAGAAGCCGCCAAGAAAAAAATTGGCTCAGGCTATAAGATTAGTCGCTATAAAGGTCTCGGTGAAATGGACGCTATCCAACTAAAGGAAACGACCATGGACCCAAAAACAAGAATGCTCATCAAAGTGGATATTGAAGATCCTTTCCTTGTGGAAAAACGCGTCAATATTTTAATGGGCAAAGATACTAGCGTTAGAAGAGCTTGGGTTGAAGAAAATGTTGACTTTAGCAAAATCGATACATTTATCAAGGAGGTAAAATAGTATATGGCTAATAAGAAAAAACCAGAAATAGTCGAAGAAAATTTTACCGAAAACATCGTCGTACAGCCAATGGAAGATGTCATGGGTGATCGTTATGCCACCTATGCTAAATACGTTATTCAAGACAGAGCAATTCCTGATGTTAGGGATGGTTTAAAACCCGTTCAAAGAAGAATTATTTTTACGATGTATCGTAATAATAACGTATTTAAAAAACCAACAAGAAAATGTGCTCATACTGTCGGAGCTGTGATGGGTACTTTCCACCCACATGGCGATAGTTCTATTTATGAAGCATTAGCGAGAATGAGCCAGGATTGGAAGGTGCGTTATCCATTAATCGATTTCCAAGGGAATAACGGTAGTATTGATGGCGATGCTCCTGCAGCATATCGTTATACTGAATCACGCTTAAGCGAATTATCTAATGAACTTGTTAGCGATATCGATAAGCAAACCGTTGATATGCAACTCAACTTTGATGATACAGAATTTGAGCCAACAGTTTTGCCGGCTCGTTTCCCAAATTTACTCGCTAATGGTACTGAAGGTATCGCGGTGGCGATGGCGACTGAAATTCCTCCGCATAATCTCAAAGAGATTATTAATGCGATAGTTTATCGAATTGGCCACAAAACTGCAACCATAGAAGATTTGATGCAATTCGTCTTGGGTCCTGATTTTCCTGGTGGTGGCATCGTTTATCAAAGTGAAGGATTAAAAAATATTTATCGTTCTGGCCGTGGCCGAATTGAGATTGCTAGTCGTACCGCCATTGTTGAAAATGATGATTTACAGCAAATCATCATTACAGAAATTCCTTATAAAACACAAAAAATCCAATTGGTTTTTGAAATTGATAAAATTATTCATGCTAAGGTGGTTGATGGTTTATTGGAAGTAAGAGACGAGTCTGACTGGAAAGGCATTCGGATTGTTATTGATTGTAAAAAAGACGCTGATTGTGAACTTTTACTTAGATATTTAAAAAACAAAACCGCTTTAGTAACCTCTTATAGCGCAAATATGGTGGCAATTGTTAATGGTCGCCCAAAAACTTTAAACTTACTTTCATATATTGATGCATACATTGCTCATCAAGTAGAAGTCATTACAAGGAAAAGCAGATTTGATCTAGATAAATATAAAGCTAGATTGCACATTGTTGAAGGTTTAATTCAAGCTTCTTTGAACATTAAAGAAGTCGTGGAAATCATTAGAAAGAGCAAAGATAAAGCTGATAGTAAAGTCAATTTGATGAATTTTTATGGTTTTTCTAATGAACAGGCCGAAGCTATTGTTACCATGCCTTTATATAAATTAAGTCATACTGACGAAGTAACTTTGGAAAAAGAAAAAGGCCAATTAATTAAAGACATCGCCACATTAGAAGGTATTTTGAGTGATGAAAACAAATTAAACCGCGTCATCATCAGAGATTTAAAGGCAATTGCTGATAAATATGGTGATGATCGCCGTACCTCGATTGAAGAAAAAGAAAAAATTGTTCCAATAGATAAACGTAAGCTAATTGCTAAAACTGATGTCATGGTCGCCTTAACTAGAGACGGTTATGTAAAACGTTCTACTGTTAAATCTTTCCGTAGTAGTGGCGATAACGTTTTACCAGGTTTAAAGGTGGGCGACGTTTTGGTTGCCGCTGGATTAGTGTGTACAACCGACTATTTGATTTGTTTTACAAATCAGGGAAACTATATTTGTATTCCGGTCCATAAAATTACGGAAAATAAATGGAAAGATGAAGGTGTCCATTTAAACGCTTTCTCAACCCTTTCACCAGGCGAAAAAGTCATTAAAGGTTTAGCAATTACTGACTTTAGAAACGATATATACTTAGGTGTATTAACTAAGAAAGGTCAAATTAAACGTATGCCATTAGATGGCATTGAAACAAGTAAACGTTCACGTCCAATTCGCAATATGCGTTTAAACGAAGACGATGAAGTTGTTAGTGTGCAAGTGCTTTCTGGTAATAGCAATATACTTGTATTAACGAGTAATGGTATGGCTAGCTTGTTTAATGAGAATGATTTAAATATCGTCACCAGCAAAGCTGGTGGTGTGAAATCAATTTTCGGTTTAGGCGATAATGATACAGTGGCATTTTTATCGTATGAGCCTAACGAAAAAGGCAAATTCATTATGTTTACAAACAAAGGACATTACCGCCTTGTTGATAGTAACAAGCTTAATCTCAACAATCGTTTGGGTAAACCTCAAGTTTTAATGCCATGCTTTAAGAGCGATGTTCATAAAGTAATTTGCGCATTTAAGATCGATACCAAAGCTGATGTATTAAAGACCAATCTCTTCCTGGATAATAATGAGTATTTCGCTTTTGATTTAACCGATTTCAGTGCAACTGATTTAGGTAAGTATGCCAAGAAAAATATTTCAATTCCTGCCAAGACTTTGGTTAGTGATGTCTTTGATATCAATATTGAAGTAGTGAATGATAAGACGATTTCACACCCAACCAAAACATCTCGTCCAGTTTCTCAAGCCCGTGATGACGATGATGACAAAGATGCGCATGCTTCTGTAACCTCTAATAATGAAGAAGGCAAAAACGAAGATAATGATGGCTTTGTTCAAATCTCAATTTTCGATGATTTGGATTAAGATATTTAACCAGATAGATAAGTAATAAATTAGTAATAAATTAGTATTACATAAAACTTAGTTTTATAATAACGGCTATTTTTATTGCATTTATATTAACTTATTTCGGCTCATTCAAAAGCAAGTAAAGACTTTTGTTTATAACAATAGTTAAAATTATAAAATATTACTCACATTTGTTATCATCAATCGGTTATTATTTATATAGATAAATATGTTCAAAAAATTCATTCCTTATGCACATGCATCATCAATCTACGAGATACCAGTGGATTTCTATCATCAAAATAATGTACGTTTCTTGTTGATTGACTTGGATAATACTTTGGACAGCTATCGTTTACAAGTGCCGACCGAACGTGTTCAACAACTTATTTTGGATTTGAAAAAAAACAACATTGAGCCAGTTGTCATTTCCAACAATCGTTGTAAGCGAGTGTCAAAATACGCCGAATTTCTAAAAGTAGAGTGTTTGTATTCTGCTAGAAAACCTTGTTCGTATAAAATAAAAAGGTACTTAAAGAAAAGAGGAATTGAAAATTCTGAGACGATGCTAGTTGGCGACCAACTAATTACCGATGTTTTAGCTGGTAGAGGCGCACACATTCGTGTCATCCTAACAGAAAAAATTGTTAAGGAAGACCAATGGACAACTCGCTTTAATCGCTTATTAGATTACCCCATCCGTCGTTACTTAAGTAAAAAAGGTTTATTACCAGACTGGAGGAACAAATATGGGCAGAAGTAAAAGAGTATTGCGTTGTTTCCACTGCGGCGCGATTTTGCAATGCGAAAAAACTGAAGAAAAAGGCTATATTTTTCCAGAAACATTCCATCACGCAACACCAATTCAAATTATTTATTGCGATCGTTGTTTTCAAACAATGAAAGCATTTAACTTCAGTGAACTAGAACAAAGAATCGATGATGATATTTTACAAATCTTAGATGATGCCTGCGCAACAGATGCATATATTATTTGGGTTGTTGATTTATTTTCGTTTAATGGAACATTGAATAAAAAAATTGCTGAAAAAGTAAAAAAACTTAATGTTTCCGTTATTGGTACTAAAAAAGACTTATTACCTCCAGAAGCAAAGGAAGAAAATCTCATAAACTATTTAAGGGAGCGTTTTTCCGAATACGGTATTGAGCCTACTTCCATTAGAGTTTATAGCAACACAGATAAAATCGATCCAAAAGAACTCATTGAAGACATGAATGCTGCTCGTAAAGCACATGATGTTTACATGATTGGTAACAATTCTTCTGGCAAAACATCATTAATTAATCGTTTCTTAAAAGGTTATGAAAATAAAACTAACCGCCAGATCAAAACAATTAATTATCCTGAAACCCATGTCAATGTCCTTGAGATTCCGTTATCTTTATCTTCTTTCCTATATGAACTACCAGGTATTTCTCAAAGCACCTCGGTCGTTGGCAAATTAGAAAAAGAAGTTGCTAAAATCATCGTGCCGAAGAAAACAATCAAAGTCACGCCACGCATCATGGGTGCAGGCGATGCTATGATGGTTGGTTCATTAGCTGCTTATGAGATACTCAAAGGCAAACCAACGACTTATCGTTTCTATGCCGCTGAAAAAGTTGAAACTAAAAAAGTTTCTTTAAAGAAACTAGATGATGCTATAGCTGAAAATAATATGCGCCGTAACGTCCGTCCAGTTTCTGACATCTTAGTCAGTTTCTTAGATTACGATATGTTTGAATATACAATGGAAAGCGATAATCAATGGCACGACATTGCCATTGAAGGCTTAGGTTGGCTATCATTCAAAGCGCAAGGCCAAGTCATCCGTGTCCGTTTACCAAAAGGAGTCGCTTTGAAAGAGAGCTTAGCGAAAATTAAATAACATGTTAACACCAAATCAAAAACGCACGCTAAAATCATTAGCGTCAACATTAAAAATTAGATACCAAATTGGCAAAAATGAAATATCGGAATCGTTGATTACGATGTTAGACAAAGCCTTAACAGCCCACGAACTTATCAAGGTCGATGTGATGAAAGGTTGCACCTTACCAATTATGGAGGTGGCGATCGATATCGCAAATAGTCTTAATGCTGAATTAGTACAAGTGATGGGAAGAGTGATTATCTTGTATCGCAAAAGCAAAGATAATCCGAAGATTAAAATCTGATGAACCGCATTATCTTTTGTGGTGGCTTTGATCCAATTCATATTGGCCATCTCAACATGGCAGTTCAAGCGCGTTTTGCCTTACAAGGTGAAGTCATTTTTGTGCCTGCGAAAATCGCTGTTTGGAAAGCAAACTCTGTTTCAGCAGAGCATAAACTAGCGATGATTAAACTCGCTATTAGGGGGCAAAAAGATTTTGCTATTGATACTTATGAGATTGATCAAGAATTTCAACCTAGATCATTTCAAACAGTTGCTTACTTAAAAAATAAATACCCAAACGATAAATTATATTTTTTAATCGGCCAAGATCAGGCGAACTCATTTCACCTTTGGGCAAAACCAGAATTAATTGCTAAAGATACGCAAATTGTTTATTACAAGAGGCCGAAATTTATTCTCAACAAAGATAATGTTGAACGTTTTAATATGATTGCGCTTGAAGGTCCAGTGGTGGACGCATCTTCTTCAGAAGTTAGAGAACTGCATTCCGTTTGTGTAAAAGAAGAGGTGTTACGATATATCGAAGACAACAATCTTTACTTCATTGAGAAAATTAAAGGCTATATTAAAGCGAGCAGATATCGTCATTCTTTGTCTGTAGCGCGTCATGCTTATCATTTAGCTAAACTTCATAATCTCGATGTTCAGAAGGCTTATATTGCCGCAATTCTTCACGACATAGGAAAAGGAATTAACGCTGAAGATAGCCTTGTTTTAATGAAGCAGTTCTATCCACAATATTTAGGAATCGGTTCTTACTCATACCATCAGTTCTTAGGCGAACTAATTGTTAAAAGAGACTTCTTAATATTAGATGAAGAAATACTAAACGCAATTAAATATCATACGACAGGTAAACCAAAAATGAATTGGTTAGAAAAGCTAGTCTATGTTGCTGACAAGATTGATCCGTCCCGTGGTTATGATTCTTCAGAACTTATCAAAGCGGTGGAGGAAGATCTTGATAAGGGCTTCGTCAAAGTCCTAAAAGCTAACCAAGAATATCTCAATAAAAAGAGCGAGAAAGTTGATAATCCACTCACTGAAGAATGCTTCAAATATTACCTAAAATAAGGTGCAAATTGCACCTTCTTTTTGTTATAATAAAAGAGTCTCATTAACAATATATATATCCAAGGGATGTATTATTGATTGACCCCTAGGGGTCACTTTTTCTTCCTTGGTAAAATATATAAGGATAGTCGCGGGACCTCTATAATAAAAATACTGCTAGACAGTCTGATTTCCATACTGAGGACGCGGCTTCCCTATTAAACGTTGTTTGTAGGATGAGGC
>JAAYCD010000009.1 GCA_012744375.1 Erysipelotrichaceae bacterium
A
The DNA here is from genome assembly GCA_012744375.1 of Erysipelotrichaceae bacterium. Taxonomy (GTDB): domain Bacteria; phylum Bacillota_I; class Bacilli_A; order RFN20; family CAG-826; genus RUG14515. Next base: position 2 of record JAAYCD010000009.1, read on the forward strand.
CGTCTTCTAAATTATCGATTTCTTCACCAGTTGCGGACGCCAAAGTTTCTAAGCCAACCGGGCCTCCTTTAAATCTTTCGATAATAGTTTTTAAGTAACGAATATCAACATCATCCAACCCTAATTCATCAACCTTTAATGCTTCCAAAGCCTTTAACGCTTCGTGCATCGTAATGTGATTTAAACCAGCAAAATTCGCAAAGTCTCTCACCCTTTTAAACAAACGATTAGCAATACGTGGAGTGCCTCTAGAACGTTTGGCAATCTCATAAGCGGCCGCTTCTTCTATGGTGGTCGAAAATACTTTAGCGGTTCTTTTTACAATTTGAAAACATTCGTCCACATCATAAAAATTTAATTTTTCGCTAATGCCAAAACGCGAACGCAAAGGAGCGGTCAAATTGCCGGCTCTAGTTGTTGCTCCAATCAAGGTAAACGGTGGTAAATCAATCGTTAATGTGCGTGCAGCACTATCGCGATTAATGACTACAGAAAACTTAAAATCTTCCATCGCATTATACAAAGTTTCTTCAACAATGCGTGGTAAACGATGAATTTCGTCGATAAATATAATGTCTCCGCCAGCAGGATTTAAATTACTTAATATCGCGCCTAGGTCGCCTGGCTTTTCAAGGGCAGGACCATTCACAAAATGGATTTTTGCGTGCATTTCATTAGCGATAATATACGCTAAGGTCGTTTTTCCTAAACCAGGAGGACCATAAAGTAAAAGATGATCTAGTGGCTCATCACGATGTAAAGCTGCACCGATAAAAACACGTAAATTACGTTTTAAATCTTTTTGACCAATATATTCGTCTAAAGTTTGTGGGCGAAGCGATAACTCTTCTTGCGCTTCGCTTTGATTGCGTTTGGCATCTAATAATCTTGACATATTACTTCCTTAATTTGGATAATGCGAGTTTTAGAATTTCTTCACTAGAAGCATCTGGTTCATTGATGGTTGCTAAAACTCTATCAATTGCTGCTCCTTTAAAGCCTAGTTCTTTTAAAGCGTCATAAACTTCTTCATATACACTTGGATCACCTTTGACTTTAGTGCCAGTTAATTCACCTTTTAAGTCTAAAATTATTTGTGCGGCAGCTTTAGCTCCAATACCCGGTAATTTTTTCAAATAGGCAACATTATTAGCGCTAATCGCATTTCTAATACCTTCGACTGTTGTCGCTGATAAGGCATTGATAACAGTCTTTGGGCCTAAACCTTTCACTTTTATTAGCGATAAAAACACTTTCTTTTCTTCAATCGTAGAAAAACCAACTAAATATTGCTCGTCTTCCCTTACCACATTATACGTATAAAGAAAGACACTATCACCGATAATATAATTACTAATATGGCTTACTAAAACTTGATATCCGACGTCATGAACATCGACGACCACAGTATCGCCATCAACCATTGTCACTTTACCTTTTAAGAAATAAATCATAATGTTCTCACTCACTAAAATACTAAAATAAATAAGATGATAAACGCTAGTATTGCGAACACACTGAGCGCAGAGGCCAAAATAATTTGCTCGTTAGAATTAACCTTCATTATTCGTCTCTTTCAAATGGTTCGGGCATAGGAGTTGGCTCGAGCTTATGACGGGATATCCGATGCAAATGCTCAATTCGCGCTTTCGTTCCTTCGCTTACCATTTTACCAGATAAATAATTATCTAGCTCGTGGTAAGTAACGCCCATTTCTTTTTCATCAGTTTGGCCTTCGTATAATCCAGCTGTCGGAACGCGCTCAGCGATTTCATTAGAAATGCCAAACATCTTTGCCCCTTCAACTACTTCGCATTTTAATAAATGCGCAATCGGTAAGATGTCGCAAGCTCCATCGCCATGCTTTGTGAAATAACCAGTATATCTTTCATCGGCATTATCAGTTCCGATGACTAAACCATTCTTAACTGCGGAAATTGCATAAAGAATTGTCATTCTTAAGCGGGCTTTTAAATTGCTTTCCGCCACTCTATTTAATGTCACACCTGCTTTTTCAGCACTTTTTTTAAATTCGTTAAACAAAGTAGTGCCGTCGTAAACGATATAATTTATGTCTTCAGATTTAACTAGCTTTAGGGCATCTTCCATATCGGAGGGATGCGAATCAATTGGCATGATAACGCCAAGTAGCTTATCTTTTCCAACAGCTTTTTTAGCTAAAACCGCACATAAGGAAGAATCAACTCCTCCGGAAAGACCAAGCACATAAGTTTGCGCATTTACTTTTTCTAAATAGTTCTTTAGAAATAGAACCACACGATCAAGATATTCCGCTAGTCTCATTACTTATTCCTACCTAAAATATTCAAATTCGAAATCTCCAAGTACGACTGTGTCGCCATCTTTCGCACCGAGATTTTCTAAAGCGTCGTCGATACGAAGCGAACGAATTTTACTCATTAATATCATGACACCCTCGTCGGTTGAGACGTTAGTCATTTGATAAAACCTCAACATCTTTTCGCCACCAATGATCCAAGTGTGAGCGTTTTGACGGGTAATATTAAAGAATGGCTCTTCTTCTTCAAGTGTATATACTTTATGGTCGAGTTCTTCTTCGTTAGCATCAAATAGTGGAAATGCAGGAGTAGTTTTTAATAACTCACTACACTTATATAATAATTTATCTATATTCTCATCAGTTAAAGAAGAAATCGGAATAATTTCTTCGTCGATTTGTGTTTTTAGTTTTGCTAATTTGTCTTCCGCACCATCTTCATCCATTTTGCTAGCCACAATAATTTGTGGTCTTTTTGTAAGCGCGAAGCCATATTCTGCTAATTCTTTATTAATGGTCACATAATCTGCATATGGATCGCGACCAGTTTCAGACATGTCGATCATATGAACGATGACACGACATCTTTCAATGTGGCGTAAAAATTGTAAACCCAAACCTTTACCTTGGTGTGCGCCTTCAATTAGTCCTGGCAAGTCGGCCATCACAAAAGTCGAACCATCCTTAACGGACACAACACCTAAATTAGGGACAATTGTGGTAAAAGGATAATCAGCAATTTCAGGTTTAGCGGCACTAACGACACTTAGTAATGTGCTTTTGCCTACGCTTGGAAAACCAACTAATCCGACATCGGCCAATAATTTTAATTCTAAAATTAAGCGCTTTCTTTCGCCAGGTTCACCATTTTCAGCAATTTTTGGTACGCGATTGGTTGGACTTTTAAAACAACTATTGCCGCGTCCTCCACGACCACCTTTAGCTACTAAAAGCATTTTGCCATCTTCATTCAAATCGCCTAAAAAGATTTTCTCTTTTTCGATATAGACAACAGTGCCAATTGGCACATCGACAATCACATCTTCGGCATAGCGGCCATATTGATTTTTGTTGCCACCTTTTTCGCCTTCTTTACCGATAAAAGTTTTACTATGTCGGAAATTAAATAAGGTGTTTACTGCTTTACTAGCTCTAAGATAAATTGATGCACCACGACCACCATTACCACCAGCCGGTCCACCCATTGGAACATTTTTTTCACGGAGAAAGGAAATGGCACCATCGCCACCTTTTCCACTTCTAACTTCGATAATTGCGCGGTCAATAAACATAACTAAAGTTAATTATACATTAAAATAAAATAAAAAGAACACAACTAAGTGTATTCTTTTTGTCTTTTTTATTAGTCTTGTGGAACGACTTTAACAACTGTTCTATCTTTGCCAGAACGTTCGTATTTAACAACGCCACTAATTGTAGCGAAGATGGTATCATCTTTACCTTTTTTGGCATTTACTCCAGGATAAATTTTTGTTCCTCTTTGACGATAGATAATACTGCCTGCATGGCACCATTGTCCATCAGCGACTTTTGCGCCGAGTCTGCGACCAGCAGAGTCACGTCCGTTTTTTGTGGAACCGACACCTTTTTTGCTAGCAAAGAGTTGTAAATTTAATTTAAATTTCATCATTTTCTCTTCTCTTTTCTACCGAACTACTCATCGGTTTTGATTTCGATAAACTTTTGATTGCTTTCGTAGATGGTTCTTAACCCACATACAATTGTCTCAATCACAGTTTCATCGTGGGCATCTAATGGCATGTTTGCTTTGAATAAGGCATGCCCTTCTTTTAAGATAATTTCATAACTCTTGAAATTAACTAAGTTATTGAACCCTCCGGTTACGATTGCACTTACTGCAGCACAGACTAAGTCTTTGCCGTATTCAGCGCTATTAGCGTGACCTTTGACTTCTAAGAAATTAATTTGATGATTAGATGCGTGACCAATTTTAATTTTAATCATGATTAGCCATTGATAGTTTCAATTACTAAGCAAGTATAAGGTTGACGATGACCAATGGTCTTGCGCTCGTTTGCTTTGCTTTTGTATTTGAAAACGCGGATTTTCTTTTGCTTGCCTTGTTTTTCGACTTTGGCTGTCACTTTGGCGCCCGCTAAGTATGGGTTACCAACTTTGATTGCTTTGTCTCCGATTAAGAGCACTTTGTCAAGTGTAATGACGGCACCAACTTCGGCTTCAAGCTTTTCAACGTAGATTTTGGAACCAACTTCTACGCGAACTTGTTTTCCACCAGTTTCAATAATTGCGTACATAATGTCCCTCCTATTTTTTATTTCACTAATGACTCGCTATTAAGGTACTTAATAGAAGGTTTGTGACCTTTTCTAAGCGGTTGTAGCTAGTGAGACGACAACGCATGTAATATAACACAAGTTATAATTACGTTCAACTATTTTTAATCGTCAGATTGTGATCATCAAGAAATACCCCTTCCTTTGTAAATGAATAATAGCCATTGGGAGTGATGATCAAATGATCCAATAACTCGATATCGATTTGCTGTGCCTTGTTTTTAAGAAGTGTGGTAAACATGATATCGCTTTTACTAGGCGATAAAGTTCCGGAAGGATGGTTATGTAAAATATAAAAGTAAGACCCTTTATATAAAAGCAATAACCTCAAAACCTCTTTGTGACTAACAGCAAGCGTATGGCGATTTCCTTTATATAACAGAGTTTCATATATTATTTGCTCTCGATGGTTTAAGATAATGAGCGCCATTGTTTCTTGTTGTAATGACCCAAGAGTAGTTTGGTAACGTTGAAACAAAGTTTCAGCTGTGACTAACGACTCGTTTTCGCAAACTAGACGTGTCTTTTGGTTTATACGTTTAGCGATTTCCATAGTCGCGGTTAAACGCAATGCTATGACCTTGTTTAGTCCTTTGAATGATTGAAAATATTGATGAGGTTGGTTAAGCAGTGCGTTTAAATAGCGAGAAGCATGCATGATGTCATGCGCAATATCTAAGGCGGAATGACCAATTGTTCCACTATTGATTATTATGGCGATTAGTTCTTCGTCCGTTAATGTTTCAATACCAAAACGTTCCGCCTTTTCGCGCGGTTTGTCAAAAGGTAGTAAATCACAAATTTTGCTCATTAGGCCCAGGAAAATTTCCAGCCTCCAGGGGCGGTAATTGATCCCTTGGTTGAGCGGAAAATACGATAAACGACTACAGCCATTATCGCAATGGCCATTATTGCCATTACCGAAGTCAAAGTAATCGCTTCACCAACATAATGATTTTTCATTTCTTCATTAGATAATAATTGGTATTTCATAAAAAAGCCCTCCTACTTAATTAATAGGAAGGCTACTGTTATGTTGTCTATAAATTTTAAGCTAGTTTAGCTAATTTTTCTTCTAAAGCGGAAAGATTTTCACGATGCTTAGCTAATTTGTCTTTTTCTAGATTAACTTTCTCTTCCGGTGCTTTAGCTAAGAAGTTGGTGTTGCCGAGCATATTTTCGCACCTAGTAATTTCTACTTTAACCGCTTCAATGTCTTTTTTGAGTTTAGCAATGACTTCTTCTTTATTGTTGTTATCGACAATAAATAAATCAGCTTCTAAATAAACATGACTTTCGCCTGGATGAATATCCGTATCGATAATAGTAATATCAGAGAAAGTGAACCTTCTTAAGTATACTAAGAAATCAGTAAATAACTCTTTTTTGATGTATAACGATAGCGACAATCTTGCATTTGGTGTTAGTCCATTTTGAATCTTAAAAGTTCTTACATCCCTAATAAGGCTAAAGAGTAATTCAACTTGATAGTCATTAGTTTCGTCAATAAGAGTTTTTTCAAATTTTGGATAACTTTCTTCCATAATGGAAGGAAGGTGATTTGGTAAGTTACCATAAAGCTCTTCGGCGATAAATGGAGTATATGGATAAATGAGTAAAATTACTGTTTTTAAGCATTTTAATAAGACAGCTTTTGTAGTTGCGATTTGCTGTGCATTTTCGCTACTTAAGGCCACTTTTGACATCTCTAAATATTGACCGCAGAAATCATCATAAACAAAATTGTAAAGATGTGTACTAGCGAGGTTGAAATCATATTTTTCCATATTACTAGTGACATTTTCCACGCAATAATTCATGCGATTGATTATCCATTGATCTAACGGAGAAAAATTGGCTTTATCCAAAGAAATTTCTTTATAATCATCTCCTAAAATAGAAATAACATATCTTGCAGCATTCCAAATCTTATTTAAGTAATTAGCAGAAGCTTGTACTTTTTCTTCGATGTAGCGCATATCTTGACCTGGAGTACTATTAGTGGTCATGAAATAACGTAATGCGTCAGCTCCATATTGTTCAATGACCTTAAGCGGATCAACACCATTGCCAAGAGATTTACTCATCTTGCGACCTAATTCATCACGCACTAAGCCATGGATGACGGTTTGTTTGAATGGGCGAAGATTATTCATTTCTAAACTTTGGAAAATCATTCTTGAAACCCAAAAGAAAATAATGTCATACGCTGTTGCTAGTACATCGGTCGGAAAATATCTTTCAAAATCGCTTGTTTTATTAGGCCAACCTAAGGTTGAAAATGGCCATAAAGCACTGGAAAACCATGTGTCTAAGACATCGCTTTCCTGCACCCAATTTTCTTTATCGTCAGGTGCTTCCATTAAAACGCGCATCTCACCAGTTTTAACATTGTAATAAGCCGGTATACGATGCCCCCACCATAATTGACGAGAAATACACCAATCTTCAGCCTTATCCATCCACTGTAAAAATACTTTTTCAAATCTTTCAGGAATAAATTCGACTCTATTTTGTTCATCCTCTTGATTTTTGATGGCGTGTTCCGCTAGTGGGCGCATTTTTACAAACCATTGTTTGGAAAGCATTGGTTCAATTACGGCATGACTTCTCTCGCTATGGCCAACTGGGTGAACAATGGCTTCTTTTTTGACAAAGTTTCCTTCTGCTTCAATGGCTTTTATCAATGCTTCACGACAGACGAATCTATCCATGCCATTATAAATGCCACATTTTTCGTTCATAGTTGCGTCTTTATTAAAAATAATAGGTCTAGGTAAGTTGTATTTTTCACCAATGATAAAGTCGTTTGGGTCATGAGCAGGCGTACATTTCATCGCTCCAGTCCCAAAAGAAAGATCGACATAGTCATCAGCAATGATTGGAATGATTTCATGATTCGCGGGATTAATAACCTTCTTTCCGATAAGATGCTTATATCTTTCATCTGAGGGATTAACCACCACGCAGACGTCGCCAAACATCGTTTCAGGTCTAGTTGTTGCTACAATTAATGCTTCATTACTATCCGTCAAACAATATTTGAAGTAATACATAAAGCCTGGGTCATCTTGGTGAATAACTTCAATATTACTCAAAGCTGTCATTTGCACAGGGTCCCAATTGATAATTCTTTCGCCTTGATAAATTAAACCCTTATTATACAAATCAACAAAAACAGTTCTAACCGCATAGTTTAGGCCTTCATCAAGCGTAAATCTTTCCTTATTATAGTCAAGGGCTAAACCTAGTTTCGCCCATTGTTCACGAATGCTTTCTGCATATTCTTTTTTCCAAGCCCAAGCCCACTCTAAAAACTCTTCACGTGTGATTTTCGTCACGTCTTTTCCCATATTTCTTAGTTTTTCCATGACTTTTGCTTGTGTGGCAATGCCCGCATGATCCATGCCTGGGAGCCACAAAACATCGTAACCTTGTGCTTTTTTATATCGAGCAATAATATCTTGAACGGTGCAGTTCCAAGCGTGACCAATGTGCAATTTTCCAGTGACATTTGGCGGAGGAATGACCATGGAAAATGGCTTTTTGGAAAGATCGCCACTAGTAAAGTAACCGCGACTTTTCCATGTTTCATATTTATCTTTTTCCACGAGTTTTGGATCATATCTTTTGTCCAACATACTTCTTCCTCCTTAATTAAATAAAAAAACGCCCTGTCTAAGGACGCCGCAGCGTGGTACCACCTTAGTTCACGAACATTGTTCGCGCACTTCATTAACCTATTATCGCTAGGCAACTATTCCTCCAAAGCGACCTTCATTACGACTTGCTACCGGGCTTCCACCGTCCCCGACTCTCTATCAGCCAAGCGAGTAACTACTCCTCTTTATCTCCGGACAAAATAATTATACTAGACTAAAGATTTTTCTCAATGGCTTTTTGTAAAGAAACTAAAGTTTTTGGCTGAACTGATGAAGTGTAAAACACTTGTTCAGCGGGGATATGATACTCATTTAAGTGTTTATTTAAGGCAGCTTTTTCACTTTGGTTAAGTTTATCGGTTTTGGTGATAACTAAATAAAATGGGATTTGATACGTGAATAAATAATTGATAATTTCCTTATCATCGAGAGTTAAAGTTCTTCTTCCGTCAAGTAAAACCAAAGCAAGTTTGAGCTCGGTATTGTTGGTAAAATAAGAAGCCATCATCTCACTAAAGAGTTTGTCTAGGTCTATACCGCCCTTAGCATAGCCATAGCCAGGGGCATCAACTAAATAAAATTTACCATCGATGTCATAATAATTTAATAAGCGAGTATGACCAGGTTTACTAGAAGTATAAGCCAATCTTTTACGATTAGTTAAAGCGTTAATAAGCGAAGATTTGCCAACATTAGAACGCCCCACAATTAAAACCTCAGTTTTGATATCCTGAGGTTTTTCATTGCGACTAGGGCAAGACTTAACGAATGTAGCGTTCGCAAAGTTGATCATTATTAGATGAAACACTCCTTGACCGCATCTTCTACTTTAGTCATATAAATAATTTCTAAACTATTTTTGACTTCGACTGGAAGTTCGTCAACGTCCTTTTTATTTTCTTTTGGAACAACGATTTTTTTAATACCGCTTCTAAGTGCTGCTAAAGATTTTTCTCTTAACCCTCCGATTGGTAAAGCTTGACCTCTAAGAGTTACTTCGCCAGTCATCGCGACATCTGGCGAAACCGGATGCTTGCTTAAGCAAGAAATAATCGCACATGCCATGGCAATTCCCGCACTTGGACCATCTTTAGGGACAGCCCCTTCTGGTACGTGGATGTGAATATCGTTATTGGCAAATACATCGGCATCAATACCGAATAAATCAGCATTGGCTTTGACATAGTCTAAGGCAATCGAAGCACTTTCTTTCATCACATCACCTAAGTGACCGGTAAGAATTAATGAACCTTTGCCTTTAAAGTAATTAACTTCAATTGGCAAGATATCACCACCATATTCGGTATAGGCTAAGCCAGTAACGACACCAATTTGAGGTTCTTTTTCTTTTTGTGTGTCTTCGAAAGGTGGGGTGAGTAAAAATTCGCGCACTTTATCAACATCGACAACTGTTTTGCCAATGTCTGGGTTTTTAACGAAATTAACGGCTACCTTACGTAAGCAGGAAGCAATTTTTCTTTCTAGTTCACGCACACCTGCTTCTCTTGTATAAGAGCGAATGATGTATTTTATCGCTTCATCAGTAAATTCGACTTGATCGATTTTTAAGCCATTGAGTTCGACTTGCTTGACAATTAGATGTTCTTTAGCGATGTGCAACTTTTCAATTTCTGTATAAGAAGAAAGTTGAATTAATTCAAGTCTATCTCTAAGTGGACCGGGAATATTTTCTAAATAGTTCGCGGTACAAATAAATAGGACATCGCTTAAGTCATATGGTTCTTCAACGTAATTATCGTTGAATTGATTGTTTTGTTCTGGGTCTAATACTTCAAGTAACGCACTAGCGGGGTCGCCCTTATAAGAGGAAGCTAACTTGTCGACTTCGTCAAGTAAGAAAACTGGGTTAGTCACACCTGCTTTACGCATGCCTTGAATAATTCTGCCTGGAAGTGAACCAACATAAGTACGACGATGACCACGAATTTCCGCTTCATCAGAAATACCGCCTAGGGAAGCTTTAAAAAATTTTCTACCTAAAGCATGGGCAATGGATTTACCTAAAGAGGTTTTACCAGTACCAGGCGGGCCATAAAAGCAAAGAATTGGGGATTTTAGGTTCCCAGTCAATTTTTTAATAGCGAGATATTCAATAATACGCTTTTTAGGAATTTCTAAACCGAAGTGATCGGCATTAAGTACTTCTTCAACGTGTTTTAAATCTTCGTCATCGGTAGTTTTTTCCCACCATGGGATAGACATTAAAACATCTAAGTAACTTTGAATTAATGCGCCTTCAAGTGAGCCTTGAGGCATCATCTCGTATTTTTGTAACTCAGCCTTGACTTTCTTTTTGATATTTTCTGGATATGGGTTATTTTCTAATTTTTCCAAAATTGATTCGGGAGAATTGCTACCATCACTTGTTTCGCCAAGTTCTTTTTTGATGGCCTTTAATTTCTCTCTCAAGAAATACTCTTTTTGGTTCTTTTCCGCTGATTCTCTGACCGTTGTAGCGATGTTTTCTTCAATTTGGGCTTTGGTTTGTTCGCCTGAAAGAAGAATGACTACTCTTTCCATTAATTCTTGAATGTCTTCGCATTCTAAGATTTTTTGTTTTTCCTCAGTGGAAGCACTTAAACTAGAGGCGAGAATGTAACTTAGAGCAACCGCGTCCTTGGTTTTATTAACCATGTTGAGAGTGGTCTTACTAAGTATGTTCAAAACATTGGGAAGGTTGTTGAGCTTCTCAACTAGAGCGCGAACGATTGAGTCATTGGTAATACTGTCAACTTCAGGTAATTTCGATACTATACCTTCGGCGACATAGTATTGGTTTTCAGCGTCGAAGAATAAAGAATTAATCTTCACTCTTTCAACGACGTCAACTCTAACGCGCAAGAGATTGTTCTTGTCAGTAATGGAGACGATTCGGCATAAGACACCTGTTAAATACAAGTTATTCATATTCACCACTTCATCGTTAGGGTTTTTTTGACTGCTTACGAAGATGAGGGAATCTGCTTTTAAATGAGCGGCGCGAATAGCGTTAATAGAAAATACACGCCCTGCTTCAATCGGCTGAATGGTCGATGGGAAAAGCACGAAACTACGCGTTGGTAGCAAAGGCAATGATAATGTTTGTGCACCTTCATTCATAATTTAATCTCCTTTCTTGATAGTTTGATTGACTATTTAAATTATAAAATTTAATTGTTGTTATCGAATAAAAAACTTTCGATTTTTTGCATTAAGAGGTTTTGAGTAAAACCATTCATGTTTTGACCAATAGCGGATTTAATTTGATCCATGGTCATTTGATATTGATCGGCTAACTTGGCTAACTCGAATTCCACTTCTTCTTCGGTGAGGGAAATATTTTCTTTTTCGGCAATTTTATCCATCACTAAATATGATTCTAAGCCTTTTTTTGCTTCCGCCAAGAGTTCTGCATCTAAATCTTCTTTGCTCTTCTTAACGAGTTCAAGATATTGATCCAAACCTAAGCCAGATTTCATTAAGCGATCCTCGAGATTTTTTTGCCGTGAAACTTTTTCTTCATCAAGAATTTCGCTAGCGATATCGAAAGTAGAAACTTTCTTAATTTCTTCTAAAAGCTTATTGATATAGTTAGTTCTAACTGTATTCATTTTGGTGTTGACGAGTTGTTTGCGGCGATTTTCTCTTAATTGATCGATGTTACCAACATTCGCAAGATTTAAATCTTTAATGAATTCATCATCTAATTGTGGTAAGACACGACGTTTGACTTCGTGAACGACAACGTGGAAAACAGCATCTTTTCCAGAGATTTCATCTGAACCATAGTTTTCAGGGAATTTGACTTTAACATCGACTTCATCGCCCAAACTAACGCCGACTAATTGTTCTTCAAATCCTGGAATAAAAGATTTTGAACCAAGTTCTAATTCATGATTTGAAGCTTTGCCACCATCGAAAGCCACGCCATTAATGGTACCTTCGAAATCGATAACGACGATGTCACCCATTTCTGCTTTGTCATCTTTAACAATAAAAGTGGAGTTTTGACTACGTAATTCATCGATGGCTTTGTTAATGTCTTCTTCGGTAACTTCTGGATCTTCCTTACCGAGAGTATAGCCAGTATATTGACCAATATTGACTTCAGGACGGGTAACGAGTACGACTTTGAGTTCTAATTCGTCTTCGGATAATTTGGTGACATCAAAAGTTGGTCTTGCAACTGGTTGAATGTCTTCGTTTTTAAGAATATCTTCATAAACTGGATTTAACACACCATTGACTGCATCGTTAAAAACTCTAGATTGATCGACGTGTCCTTTAATTAAATGCATAGGAGCTTTGCCTGGGCGAAAGCCTGGAATGCTAACGTTTTTAGCTAGATTATTAAAAGCTTTTTCTTGGGCCTTTTTCCAAAGGTCTTTGTCCACATTGACAACGACTTCGACGTGACAATTGGCTAATTTGTTGATTTTTCTTTCCATGAGGTTATTGTGTCCTTTCGATTTCATGCGTGTATAAATATAACACGTGTATAAAGCAAAAAACAAGCAAAAGGCTCTAGAATATCGCCATTAAACAGATGGCTTAAAAATGCTCGAGCTGTTCTTTGATTTTACTCGTGATATCGCTAATTTTAATCGGGTCTAAATGATGACTTAAACAAAGATTTTCTAGATCATTATCAGCGCTCTGTAAATATTGCTTTGCTAAATAGCCAAAAACGATAATGGTTTCCTTGGCTTCGAGTGGTAATTTGTCAGGATAAATATATATTAGGTACGAAGACAATAATTGCATAGCGTTTTGGGTGACGCTTGGGTCTTGAAAAGTATTTTGAAACGCCATAGACAAAAGTTTTGGATCATCAAAACCAGGCACCTTAAATGGTTCCTCTAATTGTGCGGGCACGACTTCAATCACTTGTTGAAAGTGTAGAAACTTGACGACTTGATTGAATTTTTTGGCCACCAGTAAAAATAAAGCGAAACTACGTATTGCTTGACGGGGGTTATTTACCATTATCTTAGCCAATGTTGGAATAAATGGTTCAAGTGACATATTACGCACATTATCAAGTGCTGCTAGGACATCATTGTCATTATCAGAAAGTAACTTCTTGATGATTTGATCTTGACCTACTTCTTTGCGTAAATAACGTTTCTTTTCTTCGGAACGAATGTATTTAGACATTTCCATTAACAACTCTTCGGTTTCTTGGTTTTCATAAGGAAGTTCTTGGTAATATTTTAATTCTTCGTATGCTTCATCAAATTTACCAAGAATGCAAAGTAATTCGATATGCATTTTTATAAGCAAAGAAAGATGTTCTTGCATAAATCTTCTCTTGGCCGTGATGGTTTCTAAAGCGCGAATATCTTGGTTAGTGGCTATCAATGCACTAACACGATAAAAAAGGGCTAACGAGTCTTCGCTATTTTCTGTGAGCTTAATAACAAGCTCATATTCCTTTTTGTCCATCAGTGTTTTTAGTGAGTCCATAATTATAGTTCTTTCTTAGTATTTAATTAGTATTAGTAACAAAGTTATTTTCTTTCTTTCTTTATTTTTGCCCAGTATTCTTCAAAACTTTGCTCGTTTTTGTTATCCTGCGGAATATAATATTTAACTTTCTTTAAGTCGTCTGACAAATACTGTTGTTTAATGTAATGGTTTTTATAGTTATGTGGGTATAAGTAATGCTGTCCTTTTTGTTTAGCGTCTTCACCATCGAAATGCGTATTTTGTAATTGGCGAGGAACATTGATTCCTTTCCCTAAATCTACATCTTTCATCGCATCATCTATCGCCATACATGCAGCATTACTTTTTGGAGCTAACGCAATTAATAAAGCGGCATTTGATAATGGTAGTCTAGCTTCGGGTAAACCTAGTTGAAGCGCACTATCGACACAAGCTTTGACGATGGGAATCAACTGTGGATAAGCCAAACCTACATCTTCACTAACAGAACACAGCAATCGCCGGCTAGCAGCGATGAGATCTCCACCTTTAAGCAACTTAGCTAAATAAAATATAGTGGCATCTGGATCACTACCTCTAAGTGACTTCATAAAGGCACTTAGGTGGTCGAAATGTTTATCTTCTCCGCGATCATAAGCGATATTTGCTTTATCAATTAGTTGATTAACCATCGCTAGATCAACCACATTATTTTCCTTGAGTGCAAAAGTTATGAAGTCTAAGTTATTGAGAGCTTTACGCATGTCCCCATTACTTGAAATGGCGAGTTTTTGTAGTGCGTCTTCGGTAATTTCTATCTCAAGCTTTTTTGCCGCTTTAGTGAGCCCTTCTTTTATATCATCTACTTTTAAGGCTTTAAATTCAAAAACTATACATCTAGAAAGCAAAGCGGGATATATGTAAAAATATGGGTTTTCTGTCGTTGAAGCAATGAGTGTGATATCTCCTGATTCCACAAATTCTAGTAGCGATTGTTGCTGTTTTTTGTTTAAATATTGAATTTCATCTAAATATAACAAAATACCTTTGGTATTGAGCAAACTATTTGTCTCTTTAATGACACTTTTGATGTCATCTACTGATGCATTAGTGCCATTAAGCTTATATAGTGTTAACGCAGATTTTTTTGCAATGATGTTGGCCATTGTGGTTTTGCCAACACCAGGCGGACCGTAAAATATCATATTGCGGACTTGTCCGCTTTCAAAGTTTTTACGGAAAATAGTATTTGCATCAAAAAGATGGTGTTGACCAACCATATCTTCTAGCGTCTCAGGACGAAGATAATCTGCGAGCGGCTTTTGCATAATAAAATAATATCTTTTTTCTTCACAAAATAAAAGATTATGTCTCTACGCTGTTCTTTGCTCTCTTTTTAAGAGGATGTTTCCTAAAACAGGTGCTAGAACAACCGAAGTACCTACTTCGATAAAGAAGTTAATATATATAAAGCCAAAGAACAAAACCGCATAAATATTTGGATAATTCGGCTCAACAAAGCTTTCTAAAAGTGGGATGAAAAAGATTAAACTACCAACGATGAATAAACCAGTGTTAACTAAGGGAACAATTAAACTAGCGACTATTAACGCTAAAGTTTGATTTTTCTTTTTGAGTAAATTAAAGGCTAAACCAGCTATAAAGCCGCCAAGCGTTACTTTTAGCATGACAGTGATGACCGTCCCCAATAAACTAACCGGCATAAATAATGCAATGGTCGAAGGAGAAAAAAAGGTGATAACACCATTAAAAAAGCCTAAAATCGCACCGGAAATTGGGCCAGCCAGCACGGCGGCTAAAATAACAGGGATGAGTGAAAGATTAATATTAGCTGGACCGACTTGCATGTAATTACCGAGTATTTGTAAAATAAGCTCTAGTGCTAACAGCAAGCCGGTAATAACGATTTCTCGCGTCTTAAATTTTTTAAACATATATTCCTCCCTATAGGCCATAAAGGTCCCATGAGCAAAATTATTATATCGTAAATCGATTTCTGTTTCAAAAAAGATGGAATAAAAACGAAAAAATGCTAAAATGATACCAATTATATAAAATATAGTTGATATATTTAGGTCAATTTATTAGATTAAATGCTGTATGACAAAACAAAACAATTTTTTTAAACGTCTAATCGAAAAACTTGTGGAAGATGAATATCGCATCGACTTCTTCTTCTTTTTCATTGCGATTACCAATGTGATCGCTTTGCTTGTGTCCAGCTTTTATAATTATTTGCAAAGTAACGCTCATATTGCAACCTTTAATTTAATTTTTGCTGGTTCTTGTTTGTTAATTATTCTCTTTGGGTACTTTTTAAAAAGATTTCGTCATTTTATTCGTTATGTCTTTGTGATTTATCTTATTGTCATGTCAGGCTTTTTGTTGGTAATGGGTGGTCCAGAGCAAACCTTATTATATTGGGTTTTAATCTTACCATCATTTTCTTATATCGCTTTTGGCTTGAAACTCGGTAACATTGGCACCTTCTCAGTTTTAATTCTCATCCTTTTATTTTATTGGACACCAGTCGGAAACTTAGTACTTGGTCCAACAATGCAAACCGCTATCTCGGGCATTAAACTTCGTTTTACAATGATTTATCTCATATGTGCGCTCTTTGGTTCCACTTCAGAAGTAATTCGTTATTTGTATGCAAGCCACTCAAACTTAATTAAAGAACAACTCGAATATTCTTTGCTACACGATTCGTTAACTAATGTCGCTAACCAACGTTATTTAGAAAAGTATATTGAAACGACTAAGGCGCTATCTGCCCACGGAGAAAGCCTATTGTTTGGTTGCTTATTTATCGATATCGATAATTTTAAAATCGTTAATGATGAATACGGCCATTTGTTTGGCAATACTGTGTTATGTCGTATCGCTGATATTCTTTCAAGTAAGGACGAAGCTTTTGTCTGCCGTTGGGGTGGCGATGAATTTGTAGTGTGCTTTAGAGGCACTAGTGAAGAAAAACTCGATGAATATGCTAATTACTATCGCCAAACCGTCGCCATTCAAAAATTCATTGAATTCCCAGATTTTAAAACCACTATTTCTTTGGGAGTAAAATCCATTTATGTCGATGAACATTTTAACTTTTCGAAAGTATTAGAAATCGCTGATCGCGAAATGCGCGCCGAAAAACACAACTCAAAAATGTTATCAAATAAGTTATAGCATTTATTCAATTGCTATGCGTAATTATGGGCAGGGTTTCCTGCCTTTTTATTAAAAAAACTTAAATATTTTTGTAATTTCTTCACTCTAGAACTTTTTAAGTTCAGTAGCAGTCTTAATATAATTAGTCAGTAAGGTAGCAAAGTAGATTATCCAAATTATGCCAAAAACAACAAAGAAAAGTAAATGGAGAATGATGGTTTTTGGTTATTCTGCCTTAACGCTATATATCAACCCTATAAGGACATAGGGAATTTGCACTAATAAAGTAATAATGGCGGGCAAATATTGAAAAGCGAAGCATTTTTAACATATTTAGAGTTCACAAGGATAATAATGTCGCCAATAAAAATGATGTGTAAGGAAAACGTAAAAAAAGTCACAACATCGTAAAAAGCATATAAACCACCAAGACAAAGGGCAAACGTAATCAAAATAAGTGGAAGCAAAGTTAAAATACTTTTTCATAAAACGCTTTCCTCGTGATAATAGTTCATAGAACTAGTTGGATATTCATATCGTTCGATAATCTTTTTGTAAACACCTTCACGAATAACTCTTACCAATTCCTCTCCTTCTTCAATCGAACATATATACTGAGTTTTAATTGTTGAAGACGTTGTCGCGTAGTTTGCTTTCTTTTTATTAATATATAAAGTTGCCTTATCATTCATAATATTCATCGCAAGGCGATCTGTATAGATAGAATAGGCGACTTCCGAGGGGTCATAACAATATTTCATTCCACGATTGACAAAAGTTGTCGCTTCAAAAATGGTTTTAAGCGAACCATCATCATATTCTTTAGTCGTTCCTCTAAATATATTATTAATGTTACGTTTAGCGTAGATAAGTCAATCATTTAAGAAAGTTTGCATATTCGCATTAACTAAAAAGCCAGCTTTTTCTGGGTGGAAATTAACGATACCTAGTGCGACAATCGGACCAATGGATAAAAGGGTACATCCGATGGAAATACCTAGGATGATTTTGTTTA
>JAAYCD010000021.1 GCA_012744375.1 Erysipelotrichaceae bacterium
CTCACTGGCACTTCTTTTTCGTAATAAGCGCGGGCTGATTCGATGTCTTTATCAATTAAACCGATATATATCTTTTGTGCTCTAGCACGAATGTATACTTTTCCATCGACTTGCGTTTTTGCAGCAATAATTTTATCAATGATGATTTCTGCTTCTATATATGCTTTTTTGTCTAATAGTGAATACACTTTATTTAAATTTAAGTCTGCGGTGAAATTAGTAATTTCATCAAAGATTTTAATTTCAACATCGCCTTGTCCGTGTTTGATTAAATAATCAACTCTTAATAATTCATTAAAAGCGGCTCTATTTTTTGGATTACTAACCATAGTTAAACGATATCCATCAGTAAGAGAATCAATGCGGAAAGGTAAGATGTTATAAAATAACACCACAAAACCAATAGCACCGACAATCAATACCGCATAAGCGACATCTCTAAGTTCAGCAACTTCGTGGTTGCGGAAAATGGTAAAAATAACCATGACTGCAATTGCTTCAAGAATGAAAAAGATGGAGCCAAAAAGTAAGTAAGGATATGGATTAGCTTTTTCCACAAAACCTTCTTTTGGAACAATTTTTGTTTCACCAGTTAATCCGTCATATGGAATGAAACGCGCTTTTCTTTTACCATCTTCTTTATAAAAACAAAGACCTAAGATATTGACACTGACAACATCATATTTACCAATTTTAGCGCCAACATAATGACCTAACTCAAACAATACAGCGTTAAACAAAGTGCCAACAACTACCGACCCTACAATGTATAAAATATATGGAAAGCCTGCACTGATAGAACTATCATCAACATGTTGTTGCAAAACCGTCAAACCAAAGACGATGGCTAGGATGATAATAATCAAATAAACTATTAAACCACTTATATCTTCTTTTTTCACGAAAGATTCCTCCTTAAATACAACTATTAAATATGGCTCTAACCACTTCTGGATCCATTGGTTTTTCTGGACAATTGATGATGCGCGCGCCACCATCTGTGACCAAATCTACCAATCGCTCAATGTCTGGATTAGGGATATTTAAATCTTTAAAGTTTTTCGGCATTCCTAATTGGGAAAACAACTTTTCCATTTCAGCGATGCCTGCTTTTGCGTTTTCTAATTTGTTTTTGTTTCTTAAATTAAAAACATTAATCGCTAATTGATTAAATTTATCGGAATAAAAATTAACGTAATATTTGGCCCAGGCTGGGAATAAAACCGCTAGGCCTGCACCGTGGGCTACTTCAGGATATAAACCAGAAATTGCGTGTTCTAGTTGGTGCACATAAAGGATATTGCCTTTACCAATGCTTGTGAAATTGTTGTGTGATAAAGATGACATCAGCATTAAAACAGCTCTAGATTCATAATCAGTCGCATTCGCGATAATGCCATATGCTGCTTTTACAACCGACCGCAATAAAACTTCAGCAAAACCATCGGCGGGCTCGTTATTACTCGAAGGATTAAAATATCTTTCTAGTGTGTGCATCATCATGTCGACAATGCCATATGCGGTTTGTACTTTGGATACCCCATATGTAAGTTTTGGATTCTCTATGGCAAAAATAGGACGTATTAAATCACTGGCAAAACCTCTTTTAATTTGTTTTTCATCGTCTTGAATAACACAAGAAGCAGATAGTTCACTACCAGCTGCTGCAATAGTTAAGATTACTCCAACTGGTAAAGCCTTTTTTGGAGTGGTTGCGCCTATATGGAAATCAAAAGAATCACCTGTATAGAAATAACCAACCGCGATGTTTTTCGCTGTATCGATAACCGAACCGCCACCGATGGCTAAAATTAAATTAGGAGCAAAAATGCGTGCTTCTGCAATACCGCGACGGCACAACTCAATTGTTGGGTTGGCGCGCACACCTTCAAATAGATGATATTGAATACCTGCTTCGTCCAGCGAAGCAAAAGCTTTATCGAGTAGCCCGTTTCTTTTTACCGATCCTTGACCAATGACAACAAAAACTTTCCGATAACCACCTTCAGCACAAATTTGTCCAACGGTTGTTTCTTTTCCTGAACCAAAATATATTTTTGTAGGACTATAAAAATCAAAATCTATCATGATTTCATCCTCCATCTATAATCGAGTAAATCTTTAATTTCTTGGCGCATATTCTCATCGTTTTGAAAGCAGAAGCAAGCCAAGATGTTGCTCAAACTAATGTTCTTGTGGGTAGAGAAATAATAAACGATGCTACTAGAATACGCAAAAGCGCGAAATCTGACAATACTCTTTTTCTCGTTTAACGTGATTTTTTTGCTTTCAAAAATGTTATTAATAAAACGCATAAATGAACGATAACAAATATTGTAAATGAATTCCTTAAATAAATCTTTGCCAGCAGAATTAATTGTATTATCAATAAAATTTTTGTTTTTGACGTAGTAGTTATAAATGGCGGTGACCATTTCTTCAGAATTTCTGGTCTTATCAATATCTGGAATAGCTTCATTTAAGAAAACCAAAGCCAACAAATCATATATGTCATGGAAGTGATAATAAAATGTTTGTCTATTTACTTTGCAACGGCGCGTTAAAGCAGCCACTGAGACTTCTTCCAGTGGTAATTCAGACATCATTGATTTAAGCGCTTCTGCGAACCGATACTCTGTTTTCACTTTAACTTAGTAACCTCTTTGCTAATTTCTGCACCCACTCTGGCGTTGTTAAGAACGAGTTCAATGTTTGATTCTAATGAATCTCCACCCGTTAATTCTACAATAGTTTTTAATAAAAATGGCGTAGTATCTTTTCCTTTAATACCAAGTTCATCGGCTTGTCTTAAAGCATTTTCGATCGCATCATTTATTACTTTTTCATCCATTGCATACTTTTGGGGAATTGGATTGGCAATTAATATTCCACCTTCCAACTTGTTTTTTCTTTTTTCAACAATAATATTGGCCGCTTCTTTTGGGTCATCAATTTTATAGTCTACTTTTAAACCTGAATTTCTTATATAAAATGCCGGTAGTTCTTCTGTTTGATATCCAAGGACTGGAACACCCATCGTTTCTAAATATTCGAGCGTGAGTGGCAAATCTAAAATGGCTTTTGCGCCGGCACAAACAACCGTGACGTTTGTTTTTGCTAATTCTTGTAAATCGGCAGAAATGTCAAAAGTTTCGGTGGCCCCACGATGCACACCACCAATCCCGCCAGTCACAAACACTTCAATACCAGCTTGCGCGGCAATAATCATTGTTGAAGCAACGGTCGTGGCCGCCCATAATTTCTTTGCGTATATTACTGGTAAGTCTCTTCTTGAGGCTTTTAAAACATTTTTTCTTTGACCGAGCATTTCTATTTCTTCTTTGCTCATGCCAACGACTGGTTCGCCGTCAATGATGCCGATAGTTGCTGGGATGGCACCATGATTTCTAATAGTTTGTTCCACTCTTAAAGCTGTTTCTACGTTTTTTGGATAAGGCATGCCATGAGCGATAATTGTACTTTCTAAAGCAACAACCGGACGACCATTTTTTAAAGCCTTTAATATTTCAGAACTAATTCTCATATTACTTAGTTCCTCCTTTAAACAATTCTGTTAAATAATTGATGAACAAATAAATAGCAGCGGCTAAAACGATAATAAATGCTGTGACCATATAAGCTGGTCCACTAACTTCTAAAAAGTGAATTTGCAAAATAGTTTCTGTTTGTGAACCAAAATATGTAATGAGTGCGGAACTGCCAATCGCGAGCACATCAAGAGCTATAATACTAACACAAAGTACATACCGATATTTAGTCCACGGCCTGCATATTTTGTATAAATAAACAGTGGCCAATAAATTAACAGACAAAGCACTCATCGCCATCACGCTATCTTGATTATAAATACCTAAATTTATTAATCCATTTTTTTGCAATTCATAAAGCGCAAAAATAACAGCTACTACAGCAGTAAGCAAAACGGCAAATGGTGTGGCAGTTTTAAAAATTTCTCTAAATAAGGTTGGCTTTTCTTTTTCATCGCTTTGTTCAAAACACAGTAATAGAGCCGCTAAGCCACCAAATAATAATTCATAGGGCAGAAGTTGATTAATGTTAAATGGATAATTAGAAACAATGTTTGGGTATATAAAAGAAGCTATAGCGTATATCGTTGTTATAAGAAAGATAAACATCGTCTTAGCAAAAAGCAAAGACGCGACACGTTGGAGATTTTTGATGATTCGTCTTCCAGAATTAATCGTTTCTGGTAATTGTGAAAAATTATTATCTTTTAAAATTACTGGTGCTAAATTTCGTGCTATCTCATCGCCACTTCCCATGACAACCGCGCAATCCGCACGCTTTAATGCAAGCACATCATTGATTCCATCTCCAACCATTGCCACACGCTTATTTTCTTCTTGTAATGCACTGATAATAGTTTCCTTCTGTCTAGGGGAAGCATAGCCGAAAACTGTGTAGCGTGTCGCCAATTCTTTAACTTGGTCTATAGAAACATTTTCCAAAGAAATATAATTGGTTGCGCTAGTGATTCCCGCCTCTTGAGCAATGGTGCTTGCAATTTGAGGGTGATCACCAGAAATTATTTTTATTTCAATATTTTTTTCCATAAATAATCTAAGTGATTTAATAATATCTTCACGAATTTTTTCCTTAATTATTATTATGGCAATTGTATCTAATTCTCCGGAAAATTTATGGTCGATAATTTGGTCACGACTCTCCCCTAAAACTAATACACGGTTGCCTTCTTTTAGAAATTGTTCACAGCGATTTAAAATTGCTTTTTTATTACGCAATGGTAAATAATCTGCCAAACCTAAAATAAATGTTTTTCCACCTTTAAATGTTGCACCACAATATTTATTTGCACTATTAAATGGTAGCACCGAAACAATGCCTGAACTAAGTTCTAAATCGAATACTTTTCTTAAAGCAATCGCGGTAGGATTATACACATTTGTAGCGACTAAAACATTTGACATGGCTTGCGCAATATATTCTTCGCCCAAATCTCTATTAACGATTATTGTTCTTTTTACGACCATCGTACCATCAGTTATCGTTCCGGTTTTATCCAAACAAAGCGTATCAATGCCATTTAAAACTTCTAATCGATATAAGTCTTGAATAATAATGTTTTTGTTTGCTAATTTTCCAACAAATACCGCTAGAGTGAGCGTGGACAACAAATAAATCCCTCCCGGAATAAACATCGTGAGAATATTCATGATTTTTAATAAATTATCCTTAAATGTTTCGAGTGTATTTAGTTGCCCTTGCAAATATAACGCTAAAAGTAGGACGCTAATAAAAATTAAGGAAGTAACGCCAACTACACGATATAAAATACCTAAGGCGTACATTAGTTTTGCCGGAACTCTCTTAATCATTTTAGCCTTTAAAGCTTGCATATTGGAGGAGGTATATTCTCCCACCTTATCGGCGCGAACATAAAAACTCCCATCAGCAACATAAGAACCTGCCAATACTTGATCGCCCGTATTTTTATAAACAACATTTGAGTTGCCAGTTACATATGCCTCTTTGATTGTTGCTTCGCCTTGAATAATTGTTCCATCAACACAAATTCTATCGCCTCTTTCTAAAAACAAAATGTCGTCCAAAACAATATCGTTCTCTTTTATTTCGAACACTGTTTTGTTTCTAATGACTTTGGTTTTTCTTTGAATATTAAGTTTATATACTTCGCCGCGTGCCTTTAAATCGATACTTAAACCCACTAAGGAATTTAGCAAAAACATGATGGCAAAATATATCCCAAAATAAGAACCTAAGAAAAGCATCGTGCTAGACACAACCACAAGTATTAAGTTGTAGGTATTAAAGATGTTTGATAACACAATTTCAATGGTGGATTTATCAAATATCTTGTGGCTTTTATTGGTTTGTTTTTGTTTTTTTCTTTGTCTTACTTGGCGTAGAGAAAGACCGACCTTATAAGACGGATTAAAGCGATCAATTTTTGAGGAACGATTAGTATGCATATACTCACATACATGATAAAAAAACTTGGCTTATAAACCAAGTTTAATTTTATCGAGTGGTTCTTTTGTTCTTAAAGTATTGTCTAATAATTTGCGCGCATTCTACTCCAAGAATTCCTCTTACAATTTCAGGATGATGGTTGATATTATCAGCCTCAAGAATATTGATTGAACTACCAAACGCACCGCCCTTGCTATCAGGGGCACCATAAATAACTTTACTGATTCGCGATTGAATAATTGCGCCACCGCACATGATACATGGCTCGATAGTAACATATAGTTCGCAGTCCAATAATTGCCAGTCACCAATGACTTCACTGGCTTGTTTGATGGCTAGAATTTCAGCATGGCCAAGAGGGTTGTTTGTTTTATCGCGTTGGTTGTGAGCTGAAGCAATGACTTCATCATGATAAACAATCACACAGCCAATAGGAACCTCATCTTCTAAAGCGGCCAACTGTGCTTCTTGCAAAGCTAATTTCATATATTTGTCATAACGTTCCATAAAAGTAATGAACCACCGCACATGAATATTGTACTTAAGGCTGCTACATTCCTGTCCTGACCTGGTTCGCAAACATTCATCGCGATGGCAAAGATGATTATATCATTTCTAAGATTGATTATAAAGTGGTGGACATTTATTATTGATAGCCAAAATAGAGTGTTTTTTCTGATGATTAAAACAATCAAAAAAGCACGTTGATATTGTGGGTTATTTATATTTGGGGTTATATGAAAAAATGCCGCCATCGTTGGCGACATTTATTGTTTGTTTTATCGATCTTACTTTTTGATTGGTTTGAGCACTTCTAAGCCACCCATCCATGGTCTTAAAACCGGAGGAATAATGACCGAACCATCTGCTTGTTGGAATTGTTCAAGGATTGCTGGAAAAACACGAGAAGTAGCTAAACCTGAAGCGTTAAGGGTATGAACAAATCTAGTTTTGCCAGTCGCTGCGTCGCGATAACGGCACATTGATCTTCTGGCTTGGTAGTCCCTTGCATTACTAGCAGAACTAACTTCCTTATAAATACCCATACTTGGTAAATATACTTCGATATCATATGTTTTTGCCATTGAATGAGATATGTCTCCCGCTGCTAATTTACTTATTTGGAAATGTAAACCAAGTCCTTCAACTAGCGCGGCAGCCTTATTCACCAACTCTTCAAAAGCGGCATCACTATCTTCGGGTTTGGTGTATTGAACCATTTCAACTTTATTAAATTGATAACCGCGAATCATTCCTCTTTCTTCGGTGCGATAACTACCTGCTTCACTACGATAGCAAGGAGTATAGGCGAATAGTTTCTTTGGAAGTTCTTCTTCTTTTAAAATCTCATTGCGATAGATATTAACTAAAGCGGTTTCGGCAGTTGGAAGGAGGAATCTTTTTGGCTCCATTCCTTCAAGCCAGAAAACGTCACTTCTAAATTTTGGAAACTGTCCAGCGCCAAAGCCTGTATCTTCATTAAGAAGATGAGGAGGTAGGATAAATGTATAACCATCTTTTAAGTGAGTAGTCACAAAATAATTTAAGAGAGCCCATTCGAGTTGTGCTCCTAAATTTGTATAAATCCAAGCACCGCGTCCAGCGATTTTTGCTGCTCTATCATAATCTACTAAACCTAAAGAAGTTGCTAATTCAACATGATCTTTAAGTGGGAAAGCAAATTCTGGTTTTTTGTTGACAACTTTAATAGCGACGTTATTTTCTTTTCCGCCAGCCACCAAATCATCATCTGGAAGATTTGGCAAATCAGCAAGGAAAGCGAAAATTTTATTATCAATTTCTTTTAATTCCACTTCGCTTGCTTCGTTGGAGGCCGCAATGTCTTTTACTTTTGCAAAAATTTTGCTGACATCTTCACCGGCTTTTTTTGCAGCAGGAACACTTGCGGACAATTTGTTCATTTCCGCTTTGTTACCTTCGACTACTTGTAATAATTCTTTTTTTCTTTTATCCCAAGCTAATAATTCAGTAAAATCGACATCCCACATTTTCTTTTTAAGCGCAGATTTTACATATTCAGGATTTTCACGAATTAAATTCATGTCTAACATATAGTTTTACTCCTCTTTTATCTTCTTATTAACGCGCTATAAATCGTTAATAATTTTGTTCCATATTGTTGCAAATTGTAAGTGGAAACTTTTTCATATGCTTGTGCAGTGGTGGGGGTCAATTTTCCATCGAGGTATTCCCCCACTAAAGCGGTTAGTGTTTCAGAATATTCAGCGATATATCCTGTCTTCTCGTTTTTAATAAAATCGGGAAAAATCGCGCTTTTTCTGACTATTAGTTGGCAGTTCGCCGCCATTGCCTCCTCAAGAGAAAGTAGGCCAGCAAGACGATAACCCGGATACATGAATATCGCTGCGTTTAGCAACATGCTGCGATAAATATCATCGTGAGTTATCGATATGAAATGGACATTTTTTGGTACTTTTTTGCTTATTCTATTTATTAATTTAGGTGAAGTTTCAGGTCCGACGAAATAAACTATGACGTCATCTCTAGATTTTGCCACATCAAGAAGGGCACCAATTCCTTCCATTTTGGATGAATATTCGCCAAGCGCCAAAATAAGTTTCTTGTTTTTGTCTTCCCTAAAGTAACGGTAGAATAGTTCTTTCTCATCACTTCTTGAAAAACTGAATCTCGCTAGATTGACACCTGGAACAACAACTTCAACCGGTCTAATAACCCCATTTTCGACAAGAAACTTTTTTGCGGCGTTTGAGGGCACTAAAACCATGGATGCTTTGTTCATCATTCTGAGTGCTTTTTGTTTTAATTGCGGCACCTTTTTGCCATCTTTGCTGCGGCGATAGATAATGAAGCGGGATGAAGGATCGTTTTCTCCAAACAAAGCAGAAACGACAACGGGCACTCCTTTTTCTAGGGCGATGTTTATTTTACCTTCGTCATCTGGTGACATGAAGTGAGCAATATCATAATAATCATACAAGTTAGAGGTGTATTGAATATCTGCTACTTCGAGTGCGCCTTTAATGGTTTTGCGCATTCTGGCACCCTCAAAAACGTCACGCTTAGCATTTGGTTGAAAATAAACTAAAACTTTCATATTTATTCGTTATTATCACCCTCAACATTATCTTCCAAATTGATGTCTTCTACAAATTCATCGCAGTTTTCTACTTCTGGATCGCATTCTTCTTCGTAAGGAACAACAGCGATAGAAGATACTTTTTGACGACCTTCAAGATTCAAAATTTTAACACCTTGCGTGTTGCGTGAAGATTGACGTACTTCGGTTAAGTGCGTTCTGATAACAATGCCATAGTTGGTAATGACCATTAAATCATCATCAGAGTTAACGGTGCGAATGGCAACAATGCGGCCAATCTTATCGGTGGATTTAAGTGTCGAAACACCCTTTGCACCTCTTTGAGTAACGCGATATTCAGAGAAGTGAGTCATTTTACCATAACCCTTGTCGGTCACGACTAAGACTAAATCACCTTCATAAGCGACGGTCACACCCACTGCTTCGGCCCCTTCAGGTAAATCAATACCGATAACACCGGAAGCGGTGCGACCCATTGGACGGACGTCTTCTACTGCGAAATTAACCATTTTCCCTTCGCTAGAAGCAATACCGACAATAGTATCAATATAATAGTTATCAATTTCTTCTTCTTTTGGATTTTCAACAAGTGTAAAGACAGCTTCGTTGTTTTCATCCATCGCCATTGTGTAGTACTTGCGATTTTCAACAAGTGGAGCGGAGGCTTTCATCTTGTTTTGAATTTCTTTAACTTCGAGCAAGTTATCGCCCTCTCTTAGAGTAATAGCGATTTTACCGTTTTGTCTTACAGATTCAAATTCAGAAATCGCTGTTCTTTTTACCAAACCATTTTTGGTAAAGAACATTAAATAGCGGTGTTCTAAATAAGCGTCAACAGAAATGATGGATTTAACGTTTTCACCTTTTTCAATGTTGATGAGGTTGATGACTGGAATACCCTTACCGGTTCTTTGATATTCAGGAATTTGATAACCACGAATACGATAGACTTTACCTAAGTCTGTAAAGAACAACAAGTCAGTATGAGTTTTGGAATAAACCATTAAATCAACTACGTCATTTTCATTTAAAGAAGCACCGCGCACACCGCGACCACCACGGTGTTGGGCTTTAAAGGCATCTGCAGAAAGACGTTTGACATAACCGCCTCTTGATAAGGTAATGACGATGTCTTCTTGCGGAATTAAATCTTCATCATCAATATTAGCGGCAATGTTTGAAATTTCCGTTTTTCTTTCATCGCCGAATTTAGCTTTAATTTCTTCTAACTCTTTAATAACGATTTCAATTTCATTTTCTCTAGAAGAAAGAATGCGTTTGTATTCGTTAATATTGATTTCAAGTTGCGCGCGTTCTGCGATTAATTTATCAGTTTCAATACCAGTTAATCTACGTAAGCTCATCGCCAAAATTGCGTTAACTTGTAGTTCAGAAAAACCGTATTTGCTCATGAGCTTTTTAGTTGCTTCTTCAGGGGTTTTGCTGCCTTTAATGATGTCGACAATATCATCAATATTGTCATGGCAAATAATCAAACCACTGACGATATGATCGCGAGCTTCATCTTTTTCTAATAAAAATTGCGTTCTTCTTTCCACAACATTAACTTGGAAATCCAAATATTGTTGGAGAAGTGTTGGTAAAGAACAAACTTTTGGAGCGTTATCAACCAAACAAAGATTAATAATACCAAAACTGACTTGTAAATTAGTCATTTTGAATAACTGATTTAATAAAACTTCAGGAATTGTATCTCTTTTTACTTCTATAACGACACGAATACCATCTTTGTTAGACTCATCGCGAATATCAGAAATACCTTCGATGATTTTATCTCTAACCAAGTTAGCGATATTTTCAATCATGTTCGCTTTGTTAACGCCATAAGGAATTTCATCAATAACAATACGTTTTAAACCGTGTTCGCCACGTTCTTCAATGTGGTGTTTTGAACGGATGGCAAAACTGCCAGTACCTTTTTCATAGGCTCCGCGGATGCCGCCTCTTCCTAAAATAATGGCCCCAGTAGGGAAGTCTGGACCTTTGATATAATCCATTAATTCTTCAACAGAAATTTCAGGGTTACGAGCGATAGCGATGACGCCATCAATTACTTCTGATAAGTTGTGAGGAGGAATATTTGTGGCCATACCAACAGCAATACCGCTGCTACCATTGATTAATAAGTTTGGAATGCGACTTGGCAAGACGGTTGGTTCTTGATCAACGCCGTCATAATTGTCTTTAAAATCGACAACATTGCAATTAATGTCGCGTACCATTTCAAGAGCTAATTTAGCCATTCTAGCTTCGGTATAACGATAGGCCGCTGGTTCATCACCATCAACACTACCGAAGTTACCATGACCTTCAACCAGCATATAACGCATGGCAAAAGGTTGTGCTAACCTAGCCAAAGCGCCATAAATGGCGGAGTCACCGTGCGGGTGATATTTACCCATGACTTCACCAACAATACGGGCACACTTTTTAAATGGTTTATCAGGTGTATTTCCAGTTTCCGCCATGGAATAAACAATACGGCGGTGAACTGGTTTCATACCATCTCTTACATCAGGGATGGCACGAGCAACGATAACACTCATTGCATAGTCAAGGAATGATTCTTGGACTAAAGGAACGGTATCAACGTCAGTTAAACCAGAAGCAATACCTTCTTCTAATTCAACTTCATTTTCAGGAGAGACAACTTCTTCTACTTCCTCAGCGGCATTGCTTTCTTCCGCTAAAACTTTCTTTTCTTCATCAAACATGATTGTTACCACTCCTTTCCTTAAATATCGAGGTTCTTCACAAATTTCGCGTTAGTGTGAATGAACTCTTTGCGTGGTTCCACATCATCACCCATTAAATCGGTGAAGATTTGTTCTGCTTTGATTGCGTCTTTGAGAGTGACTCTAATCATTTTGCGGTGGGCGGGATCCATGGTTGTATCCCATAGTTGTTCTGCATCCATTTCACCAAGACCTTTATAGCGTTGGAGTGGATAACCTGGTTTTAATTTTAATTTTTGTTTAATGTTTTCTAATTGAGCATCGTTGTAGGCATAGTATTGCTTACCGTGGTATTCCACTTTGTAAAGTGGAGGTTGAGCGATGTATACATAGCCATTAGCAATTAATGGTCTCATGAAACGATAGAAGAATGTTAAGAGCAAAATACGAATATGGCTGCCATCAACATCAGCGTCGGTCATGATAACGACTTTGTGATATCTAATTTTAGTGACGTCGAATTCAGGATCAATACCACCACCGATTGCAGTAATCATATTGCCAATTTCCGCATTAGCAAAAATTCGCTTCGCTTGTGCTTTTTCGACGTTCAATATTTTTCCACGAAGTGGAAGGATAGCTTGTGTCTCACGGTTTCTTCCGTTTTTTGCACTACCACCAGCAGAATTACCTTCGACGATATATAATTCACATTCTTCTGGATTTTTAGAAGAGCAATCAGCTAATTTACCAGGTAAGGTATTGAGTTCTAATCCGCCCTTACGACGAATTTCCTCTCTAGCTTTACGAGCTGCCAAACGCGCATTGGCCGCGGTGGCAATTTTTTCCATGATAATGCGAGCTAGTTTTGGATTTTCCAAAAAGAAACGATTTAATTGGTCTCCAACCACTTGAGAAACAATTCTTCTCACTTCGGAGTTGCCCAACTTTGTTTTGGTTTGACCTTCGAATTGTGGGTTTGGGTGTTTTACAGAAATAACACAAGTCAAACCTTCGGTGATGTCATCGAATGTGTAATCATCATCGCCATCTTTTAGAAATTTATATTCTTTTGCGTAGCCATTGACAACACGTCTCATTGCATCTCTAAAACCAATTTCGTGCATGCCACCTTCGTGCGTATGGACATTGTTACAGAACGAGTAAACATTAGATGAATAACCATCGTCATATTGCATAGCAACTTCAACATAGATATGGGCTTCTTTGCCGTTATCTACCGGGATAGCTGTATTGCCTTCGCAGTACATGACTTCGTCAAATAATTTACTTTTGTGGTTGTTGATGAAAAGGACATATTCCTTAATACCACCCGCATAACAAAATTCTTCACGAATGTGATCAGCTTCTCTTCTATCTTCAACAATAATTTTAATACCGCGATTTAAATAAGCGACTTGTCTCATTCTGTCGCGAATAATTTCATATTCAAATTTCGTGGTGTCGGTGAAAATGGTGGAATCTGGTTTAAAAGTAACAGTGGTGCCGTTTTTATCTGGATCGCAATCACCAATTTTTTGTAGGTGTTCAACAATTTTGCCGCCGTTTTGGAATTTGATGTAGTAAATGCCACCGTTTTTATGGACGGTAACTTCGCACCATTCGGACAAAGCATTAACAACCGAAGCACCGACGCCATGTAAACCGCCAGATACTTTGTAACCGCCACCTTCACCGAATTTTCCACCAGCATGTAAAACTGTATAAACAGTTTCAACACCGGATAAGCCTGATTTTTTAACAACATCAACAGGAATACCACGTCCATTATCAATAACGGTAATGGTGTCGCCTTCATTAATTGCCACCGTCACTTCAGTACAGTAGCCTGCAAGCGCTTCATCAATCGCATTATCAACAATTTCCCAAACAAGGTGATGTAACCCAGCACTCGAAGTAGTGCCGATATACATACCAGGTCTTTTTCTTACGGCTTCAAGCCCTTCTAAGACCTGAATATTTTCCGCATCATATTTAGAGTCAGCTTTTTCTAGTTGCGCTTCCTCTTTGTTCATTTCGGAAACCTTAATTTCTGGAGCCTTATTAACTTCAGCAACTTTGATTTCTTCCATTACTTCTTTCTTTTCTTCTGCCATTAGACGACCTCCTTTGTCTCTGGTTTTATTAATAAGTGATTGCAGTCAGGAATATCTAATTTTGTTCCTGTAATAAACACTTGATTAAATTTTCTTAAGAATTTAATTAATTTTTCTTGATGTGTTTGATCTAGTTCACTCATCACGTCATCAAGCACAACGATGGGTTTTTTATCTTTATCTTCGATTAAGAAATAGGGGCTAAGTTTGAGTGCTAGTGCAGCGATGCGATTTTCTCCTTGAGAGCCAAACGTAGCAATATCGCGGCCGTTATAACTCATTGATAGGTCTTCGCGGTGGATACCAATCGAAGTCATCTTGCGTTTGATATCGTTTTCCTCTGCTTTTTCAAATGCGTTTTTTGCATTTTCACTAAAATTAGCGTCATAAGGAACAAACGAATAGTACTTTAATTCGAATGTCCCCTTTTCACCAGTCAAAGAACGGGTGATTTTGTTTAGGATATTATTAATATCCTGCACATACATTTGTCGATAGGAGATGATAGACCCCGATAGTTTGACCATCAATTCGGTCGTTACATCAAGCAAGGTTCGATTAATTTTTTCGCTTTTAAGCAAATTGTTTCTTTCTCTAAGCACTTTGTCATAGCGAGATAAATAATCCAAATAAACCATGCTTTTCTTTGAAATTGATATGTCAATAAAACTTCGTCTGTCTTTTGGCGGGCCACTGAACAATGACACATCCTTGGGTTGAAACAATATTACATTGACACACTTGGCTAAGTCAGAGAGTTTTGCAATGTTCTTACCATTTATGGTAATCATTCTCCCTAACTTTGTGATAATCACTTTGATTTTGCGAGTTAAATCGCCCTCTGTGATTATCGCCTCGATTTCTGAGCGATCGGTGTTTTTTTGAATGAGACTGACATCCTCGTCGGTCCTAAAGCTATGGCCGAGCGATAAATAATAAATTGCTTCAGCGACATTGGTTTTTCCAATGGCATTAGGGCCAGATAATGCATTCAATTTACTTGAGAAATCAAACGAGAGAAATGTATGATTACGGAAGTTTTTAAGTGTGATTTTTTTAATGAGCATGTTAGTCGATTAAAAAAAACAAATTGAGGACGCGAACTTTGTCGCCGTGATATAGTTTGCGGCCTCGACGATTATCTGGTTCTCCGTTGACTAGAACGGGGTTTTCACTTAGGAAATATTTTGCTTGCCCACCAGTGTCGATAACGCCACCAATTTTAAGCAGACTACCTAACGTGATAAAAACTTCGCCTTCTCTCAATTTAATAATTTTTTCTGTCACAAAAACTCCTATAATTACATTATAAACCATAACAACAAAAAAGGGAATAAAATATTCCCTTGATTTGCTTTATCTTAAAATGGTGTTTTTTTGATTAATAAGTCCTCACAGGAGTGACAATTTGCACTACCGAACCATCTGAAGCATTTTCGATGATAAACGGCTTCATTTCGCCCACAAATGCAAAAGTTACATCGGTGCAACCAAGCGCTTTAACAGCATCAATAACAAAAGAGCTATTGAAGGAGACGCGAAGTTTTTGCCCGATATATTTGAAGATATCAATTTTTTCAACAGCAGAACCTACTTGGCTGGACTTAGCAGAAATTTCAACACCGTCTTCGCTCATCATTAAATCAACAATGTTTTCACGATCGATAGACAAAATGTTGGCACGATCGATGGCTTTCATCAAATCATTAGCGTTTACTTCCAATGAATAATTGGTCATTTTGGGAACGATATTTTTGGTGTTTGGGTAGTCCCCAGAAATCAATCTCGTGGCAACAATGGTGGTGCCGATGGTGAACAGTGCTTTTTTATCGCTAATAGCGATATCAATAACATCCTTACCATCCAACAAATGATTGACTTCGATCATCATTTTCGCTGGGATGTTAGCTACAAAATTAATGCCCACTGGGATGTTGAGTGTTTTGCGAGCCATACGAGCAGAGTCGGTGGCTGTAGCAGTCAAAACGCCGTCGCCTGCTTCTAAATTCAAAGCTGTGAGAATAGGGCGTTGTTCTTTAAGTGATGCGGCAAAAGTTGTTTGGGAGACCAAGACATCAAAATCGGCACGAGGCAAGCGTAATTGGGTGCCAGTGGGTTCTAGGTCAAGATCTGGATATTCGTCAACGTTGACGCAGTTTAAACGATATTCCGAGCGGTTATTACTAATGGTGGCGATGGTCGAGTCAATCACATCGAGAGTGACGTCATCGGAATCCATCTTGCGAATGATTTCAACAAGAAGCCTGGCCTTAATCAACACCGAACCTTCTTTGTAGTTTCTAATAATCACTTCTTCGCCCAAACGATAAGGCACTTGGGTTTTAATGGAAATGTTTTCATCTGTCCCTGTGATAAATAAGCCTCTTTCATCTAAATCGAGTTTTAAATTTTCCAAAACAGCTTTGGCATTCTTACTCGCTATTGCTCTTGAAGCGACATTTAGGCCTTTGAGAAAATCTTCACGTTTGATGGTAAATCTCATAATCAGTTCCTTTCGTTTGATTTTATATTTATATATATAATATATATTATTTACTATAGTAGTTGTGTCGGTGCAAATGTGGATAAGTCCATTTTTACTTCGGTTGATTTATTATAGCATGCTACGTTCAATATTGCATTTTTTTATTTATATAAAATTAATTGCTTTTCAAACGCTTTTGTAGCTTATCAACTACCACCTTCAAACCATCGTTAGTTTTCAACATATTTTCCACTTTTAAAATGCCATTCATCACAGTGGTGTGATCTCTACCACCGAACGTCTGACCGATTTTAGTAAGAGGGATGTCAATGTTAAGTCTAATTAAGTACATAGCGATGTGTCTGGCGAGGGTAATTTGGCCAGTTCTTGTCTTGCCGATAAGTTGTGCTGTGGATAAGTTGTAATAGTTCGCAACGATATTAATAATCTTTTGTTCAGTTAATTGTGCGGCCGCGTTTTTAATGCCTGTGATGTTTTGCACTGCTTCGATAGCGATATCCAAAGTTACCTTTTCAATTTGTTTGATTTGAGTGGTGTAAAAAATTAACCTATTAAACGAACCTTCTAATTCGCGAACATTACTGCTGAATTTCTCAGCATAAAAATTTAAGACAGTTGGATCAAAATTTTTGGTTTCTAAACCAGCGTTTTTGATTTGTTGCTCAAGAATCTTGACACAAGTGCCTTGGTCAGGGTTGTTTATTTTAATGGTTAAACCTTGACTGAAACGAGTGATTAAACGATCTTCCAAACCTTTTAATTCGTTTGGTTGGCGGTCAGAAGTGATAACAACTTGTTTATTGCTATTTACCATCTTTTGGTAGATATAGAAAAACATCTCTTCAGTTTTAACCTTATTTTCTAAAAATTGAACGTCGTCAAACAATAAAACATCGACAGTAGAAAAGTAATCTTTAATTGATTCAGACTCTTTTTCACCTTTGACGAATTTAATGTATTCTTCAACAAAATCATTAGCATCAATATAAAGAATTTTTGCGCCAGGAATAACGTTGGTTTTAATGTGGTTGCCAATCGCGTGCAATAAGTGAGTTTTACCTAAGCCGGAATTTGAGTAGATAAACAAAGGATTAAATACCTTGCTTGGGCTTTGTGATATCATGCGGGCGGCGCGATACGCCTCCTTATTAAACTCGCCTTCAACAAAAGTGTCGAAAGTTAGTTCAGGATTAATTTTTGAAGTTTTGAAAAGAGTTTCTTCCTCTTGATTAAGTGTGGTTGAAGAAGCGACTGGTTTGGAAATGATTGATTTTTTGATTTCCTTTAATTGTTTAAATACCAAATTGTAATGTTTTTCAGTTACATCATTTAGTGCTTCTCTGATTAGTTCTACATATTTTACAGATAATAGTCTTTCTGCTGTTGCGGAATCAACTACCACTGTCATGACGTCTCCATATACATCGTTAATATATGTATTTGCAAAAAAAGAATCGAAAATTTGTCTCTCGCCCAGACGTTGATCGATTAATTTTAAAGTTTGTTGCCAGACCCTGGTCATCTCTGATACTGAATTTGTCATATCATCCACCTTGTTTTGTGAGACCTATTATAGAATAATCCACATTTAATTAACACGCGAAAATGACGATTTTAAAGTTTTCCACATTAATTTTTTCGCGTTTGCTAGTATAGTGAGTTTTCCACATTTCCACATCTTTGCAATTGTGGATAAAAAGTGAATATTTTTGTTTTGTGGAAAAGTGGATTTTTGTGTTGTGGAAAGCTGTGTATAAAATTAGAAAAATCCGCAATATCGTATAAAAATCTACATTTTATTGACATTTATAAATAAATGCCGTTAAACTTATGTCGCTATGTATTAGGAGGTTCTTCTATGAAAAGAACGTATCAACCAAGTAAAATCAAACACCAAAACAAAGCCGGTTTCCGCGCAAGAATGAAAAGCGCAAACGGCCGTAAAGTCCTAGCTCGTCGTAGAGCCAAAGGTCGCAAGAGATTAGCGGATTAATAATTGGGGAAAATTATGAAAGTGATTAATCGTCTTAAGGCAAGTGATGACTTTGCTTTAACGATTAAAAAAGGCAAAGCACAGCGTAACCAATCGTTTGTCATCCATTATCGAAAAAACGATATGTTATACACCAGAGTTGGTGTTTCCGTGTCTGTTAAATTGGGAAACGCTGTGACGCGCAACCGCATCAAAAGACAAATTAGAAGTATATGTGATTTGTTGATTGATTATTCATCTCACCAACTTGATATTGTTATCATTGCTAAACCAGGCTTCCTCAATCGTACTTTCGATGATAACAAACAAGCTCTAGCGGAATTATTAGTATTTTAAGATAGGACTTAAGAAGAAATGAAAAAAAGAACAAAACTAACCACCTTGGGATTAACAGTTCTTGCTGGCGTACTCCTTCTTTCAGGATGTACTGCTTCTTTTTGCTCTGAACTAGACCAGGCGCATTTTTTATATGCGTTTGATTACGGAGTAACTGATTACTACGATCACCAAGTCGAAGGTGCCGAACCAATTTTCCCTGGCAACACCAATGTTTATTATTTGGTGAAAGTTCCAACAACAACTGTCAGCGGTATTGGTAAAGTGAATGAAGCTGCTAAAGCAAACAACATCGAAGTTCCAACTAACAACTATTTTGTAAAGTTAGATCAATTGGTGTTGGAAGATTCGTTAATGAAAGCAAAAAACAACAGTGTTGATTTTGCCTCAGTTACATTTAACGACGTTCTCAAGGCTTTAGATGATTTTGGTTATGCCAAATTTTACGACGAAAAACTTTGGGACAATTACGATGCTTATAACCAAAAACTTAGAACAATGGCTACCGACCCAATGAGCGGAATTACCATTGATGATTTACCTACCAATGACTATCTCAATATTTATAAAAGAGAGATGGGTTCTTTAATTAGCACTTATCGTTCTTGTATTGCGATTGTAACAGCGGATTATGGTTATTATGGATACGCTAATGGGTTGCAATATCGTGATGGTCATAAGATTCAAGTTGAAATCGAAGCCAAATCATGGGGTTATGCCTGGAGCAAAGGTTTCTTTGAAGGTCTATTAGTGTTCCCAATTGCCTGGTTAACTGAGACTTTTGTCGGTTCATTTAAAGGTTGGGGTGTGATGGGTGGTCTTGCTCAATTACTCGCTATTCTTTTAATTACTTTTATCGTTAGATCTTTAATGTTGGTTATTACCATCAAACAAACCGCCGGCAATGCCAAGATGCAGGCTTTACAACCAGACATTGCTAAAATCCAAAACAAATATCCAAATTCCAACACTAACACTTATGAAAAACAACAAATGGCTGCGGAAATGAGTAAGCTTTATAAAAAGCATAAAATTAATCCATTATCCACTTTGTTAGTAATGGTTGTTCAATTCCCTGTCTTCATTTCTGTTTGGGGTGCCTTACAAGGCTCTGCAAGTTTATCATCTGATGCTTTGTTCAATTTACATTTAAGCGACTCGATTAATACCGTGTTGTTTGAAAGTTCAAACTGGGCAAATGGTAGTGCAGTTGCTGCATTAATTCTCTTTGTTTTGATGTCTGCCATTCAAGTGTTATCGATGTTAGCCCCACAAATTATTCAAAAAAGAAAAGCCAAAAAAGTGGCTACTTTAAGCAAAAACCCAGCGCAAAATCAACAACAAAACACCATGAAAATGGTCACCTATGTTATGATGGCTATGATTATTTTTATGGGCTTCACACTCCCAAGCGCAATGGGTGTTTACTGGTTTGTCAGTGCGTTATTTTCACTAGTACAAACTCTAGTAATTGAAAAAATTAATTCCAACAAAGCTAAAAAGAAAGGTAATTAAATATTATGAAAACTTATTCAGGTAAAACCGTTGAAGAAGCTCTTCAGATTGCCGCTAGCGAAACCGGTACGGCGATAGATGATTTAATTTATATTGTCTCAGATAAAAAGAAAGGTCTCTTCAATAAGAAAATCGTTGTTGAAGTCTATGACTTGTCCGACGTTATCGTTTTTGCAGAAGAATATCTATTAGGTATCACTGATGCTTTAGATATTGAAAGCACAGTCAAAACACGTCTTGACGATCAAGTGATTAGAATTACTCTTGATTCAACACACAACCCAATTCTCATTGGTAGAAACGGTAAAACTTTACAAGCTCTTAATGAACTCGTTAAACTCGCGGTCAGCAACCACTTTCATAAACGTTTCCGCATTTTACTCGACATCAATGGGTATAAAGAGAGCAAATATTCACGTTTAATCAGAATGGCAAGAAGAATTGGTCATGAAACCCAAAGAACAAAAACAACATACACATTTGATCCGATGCCAGCTGATGAAAGAAGGGCTATCCACAACGCATTAAATAACATGCCTAACATTCGCACTGAATCAATTGGTGAAGGCGCGAAAAGACAAGTGCAAATCATTTACGTTGAATAAATAACACCCTTTGGGTGTTTTTTATCATATTGGTATTTATTATGTTTGAAACCATTGTTGCATTAGCTACTGCACCGATAAAATCGGCATTAGCCATCGTCAGATTATCTGGTGATGATTGTTTTGATGTGGTTAATAAAATTTGTAGCAAAGACATTTTGCAAATAAAAGGAAGAACCGTTATTTATGCTTCCATACTAGATGGGGAACAAAAAATTGATGATGTGGTGATGAATTTATATCGTGGACCCAAATCATTTACTGGTGAAGATTCGATTGAAATTATTTGCCATGGTTCACCTTTAATTGCTAAGCAAATCATTGAACTTTGTTTACAAAACGGCGCAAGACTAGCCACCAATGGTGAGTTTTCTTCTCGCGCTTTTATGCACAATAAAATCGACTTGGTGCAAGCCGAAGCAATTAACGATGTCATTAACGCCACCACCAAAGAAGCACACAAATTAAATATGCTTTCTTTAGAAGGTAAAACTAGTGCTTTGATTGCGCCCATTAAAACTCAACTTGCCGATATTCTTTCTTTAATTGAAGTTAACATTGATTATCCAGAATACGAAGATATCGAAGTGGCCAACAAAGAAAAGGTGATGATGGTTTGCGAAACTTTAATCCAACAAATTTCTCACCTAATTGATGATGGATTAAAAGCACAAATTATTAATGAAGGTGTAAAAGTTGCTATTGTTGGAAAACCAAATGTTGGTAAATCTTCTTTGCTTAACGCTTTGCTTGGAGAAGATCGGGCAATTGTGACAGAAATCGCCGGCACGACTAGAGACGTTGTAAGAGGGGAAGCTAATGTCGGAGGTATTGTTTTGCATTTATTTGATACTGCCGGTATTCGTGATTCGCTTGATAAAATTGAATCAATCGGTATAGAAAAATCTAAAAAAACTATTCAAGAAGTTGATGTGGTTATCGTGGTTTTGGATGGTTCTAAGGAGTTGGATGAAGAAGACCACAAAATTCTTGATTATGTGGAACAATTCCAACCGATTATTGTTTACAATAAAGCAGACATAAAGAAAATTGATAAAGCCTTATCTATTTCTGCAATAAATAATCATATTGAACCACTTGTTGATGAGATTAAAAGAAAAATCGGCATTGATGAAAAAGCATTTTCTTCTCCAGCTTTAAATAACACTAGACAAATTGGTTTGCTTAAGAAAGCCAAAGAATCACTTTATAAAGCTTATTCTGATGCTGAAAACAACCTAACCATCGATTTAATTGCCACTTCAATTTACGATGCTTATGTCGCTATTTTGGAAATTTTGGGCGAAGCCAACCAAATTGATTTATCTAAAGAAATATTCGCTCGTTTTTGCGTAGGTAAATAATGAAACTATTTGACACTCACTGTCATTTAAATGACGAACTACTATATAAAAATTTGGACGCTGTAATTGAGCGTGCTTTAAAAGTCGGAGTTGATAAAATGGTTGTCATCGGCTGGGACAAAGAAAGCTCGTTAAGTGCGATAAATATCGCTCAACGTTTTCCATTTGTTTATGCAACTGTTGGTGTGCACCCAAACAACATTGATGGGGTTGATATTGCACAGTTGAATCAAGTTTTTGCTTTGGCAAAACAAAATAAAGTTGTTGCTATAGGTGAGATTGGGTTAGATTATCACTACACTAAAGATGAAGAAAATCACGCACGGCAAAAAGAAATTTTCATCAAACAAATTGAATTTGCTAACGAGGTAGGCTTACCAATTGTCATTCATAGTCGTGACGCTTTTTTAGACACAATTTGCATTCTTAAACAACACAAACCACTTCATGGAGGTGTCATGCATTGTTATTCAGGAAGTGTTGAATCCTTAAAAGATGTTTTGGATTTAGGTTTATTCATTGGTGTTGATGGACCAGTCACTTTTAAAAATGCAAAAACACCAAAAGAAGTAGCTTTTGAAGCGCCACTAGAAAAACTAGTATTAGAAACAGACGCGCCATATTTATCTCCTCAAGCGGTGCGTGGCACAATTAACGAACCTGCTAACTTAATATATATTGCTGATGAGATTGCTAATATTAGACAAATGTCAAAAAAGCATTTGTTAGAAGTGGTGTATGATAACGCCTGTCGGTTGTATAAAATATGAAACGCTATTTAAATGCAATTTTGGTGGTGGAGGGCAAGGCCGACGCGGCCTATCTTTCTAATTATTATGCTTCGGAAATTATCGCGGTTAATGGTTATGAGTTGGCCAAACAAACACTTGAATATCTTAAATATAAAAGCGTAATCATTTTAACCGATCCTGATAAAGCGGGAATTGAAATTAGAGCAAAATTAAACGAGCAATTAAAAAACGCCGTTAATGTTGAAATTGACATAGACCAATGTTTAAGAGGTAACAAAAAAGGTGTCGCGGAATGCATGATTGACGAAATCATCAAACAACTTTCACCTTATGAAAACAATAAACCCCTTGAAGAAGACAAAATTACAACCGCCGACTTACAAAAAATTGGTTTATTGAATGATACAAACTTAAGAAATTTTATATGCCAAAAATTGCGCCTCGGCATTTGTAATTTAAAACAATTAGTAAAACGACTTAACTATCATAAAATAGAGTTGGTAACAATTGCTAAACTTATCGAGGAATATCATGGAAATTAATCGCACGAACATTTTTGAACTTGTAAATCAATTAGGAATTAAACCAAGTAAAGACTATGGTCAAAATTTTTTAATTGAACCAAATCTCAGTGCAAAAATCGTGGAAGCTCTTGGCGTTAAAGATGACGACAAAGTCATTGAAATTGGTCCAGGATTAGGGGCTCTGACACATTTTTTGTGTGATACCAAAGCTGAAATTACCGCCGTGGATATCGATTATCAAATGACGAGTTTTTTAAAGTCGGTCTATAAGGATATTCCAAATCTAAACATCGTGGAAAACGATATTCGGTTGGAAAATGTCGCTATGTATAACAAAGTTATTGGCAATATCCCATATAACATTACCACTGAAATTATTCAATATTTTTTGCTCAACGCAAACAAAGCAGAAACAATGGTTTTTATGATTCAAGTTGAAGC
>JAAYCD010000120.1 GCA_012744375.1 Erysipelotrichaceae bacterium
AAAACAATTGAATACATGGCCAAGATGGAAACAGCACTCGAGATATGTACGCCTTGGGTTTTGTAGGTATAAGCTTGCATGATTTGACCACCACTTGATCCGGGCGTAATTGCATTATAAAAAACACCAATTTGGTCAACGGCCAAAGCTTGGTGGAAATGATATTTTTTAGTAAAAAGATGAGCAAAGCAAAAAAGAATAAACGCTCTTAAACCTGTGCAGACAACCATGATTAAAATGACTACTATTAAATACCAGACATCAGCACCAGCAAGGTTTCGACCAATCTCTCTAGCGTCATCCTTAAGTGCAAAAAAGATTGCCAAAGCAGTGGCAATTAAGACGAACGAAATATTAAGAACATATCTAATCGTCGAACTTTTATTAGACTTTTCAGGTTCTTTATTTTCTTCGTTAACTGATACCTTTTTTTCCAAATCGACGTTATCCATAATTTTCAAAATTATAACACATTATATAAAATGTTGTGCTTATTTCAATAAAGCCACTAAAAAAAATGTATTTTTTTAGATAAAAAGTCATCTATACAAGAGGAAAAGCCATATTTTGCTTAACCTAGATTAGTAATCAAACCCATAAAAAGAGGCAAACCACTATTATCACTGATAGTGTAGGCAAATGGACGATCAACAAAGAAATCAAGGCGTTCATCAAGGCGTGGTGAAGAAGTTGGTGTGAGTTGGATGATAGTATATGCTGCTGCTTCAACACCTTCGTTGTTTACATCAATTCCCGCTTGATGTGTGGCTCTTTCGACATATAAATTTTTCACATCCTTATTTATGCAAATGTCTTTTAAATTAGCTTCGTTCGGGTTAAAAACCTTTTCCACCCCCAAGTCAGCAAATTGTTCCTTTAGGTCATATACACTAGTTGTATTAAATTTAGGAACCTTATATGTAATATAGGCTTTGGTTTTTGAAATACTATTTTTTGGGAAGTCTAACAAGTTAAATACATTATCTGGATTAGCTAAAACGGCCTGAAAATTGCTATTACTATTAGGTAACAAAATATTAAATTTGAATCCTCCCTCTAATGCATAGGAAGAAATGAGGTATTCATCACCAACATAGTAGTACCCTTCTTTTGCGTTGGTCATAAAGGTTACATTGTTAGTTGATTTATCAAGATTTGTAAATGAGCCTTCATAATTACTTCTAACTGGGAATTGGTCAACCCAAGGAGCTTTTAAGTAGATAGTATTAAGTAACCACAACACTCCAGCGAAGTCTTTGAAATCCTCACTATTTAAGTCAAAGAAATGGTTGGTTTTACTATTAATATATTGAGCAAGAGCTTCATGCATTTTGTCACTATTTAATAAACCTTGAAAAGCCTCGGCGAAATAATAATCAGTTAATATATCTACAAAGTCTTGATTTAACTCATTCTTAAATAGTTCATCAACCCAAAAGGACTGGGCAATATCAAGTATAACTTCTGGCTTAGTGGTTTTGATTGCATTGTTCAAGAGCATGTTTTTAATTTCTGTCTGGTGATTAAAATGCTCTTCATAACCAAGCAATGTCGCAAGTTCTTCTTTACTTGATTCTTGTGCACCTTCATAAAGCATTGAAAAGCACGCAGCAATAGAAAGAGGAGAAAATACCTTATTGTCATCATTTATCAATTGATAAAAATTATTTGCAAACGTAGTTACCGACCTTACATAATCCGGATTTAACACGTTTGTAGCACTATTAAAAATCTTATTTGGCTCATTGATTTGATGCGCTGCATAAATCGGTCTAACTTTGCCGCTACAGGCCGAAAAAACCATTAAAGAAACAAGTGAAAAAGCAAATATTTTTCTCATGAACGTATGCCTATTGACATTATAACATTTGATAAGAGTTTTTTATAAAAAATCAGCTATTTTCATCGCTGATTAAAATATCTTAATAATTATCCTCACCTTTATATTTTGTTTTGTAACCTGGATTATCCTTAGGCCTTAATCCGTTTGGATATTGAATATCTGTTTTAATATCTAGAGTGATTTGCTGTAATTTGCTTAAGAAAAAATAAGGTTTTTCAATGTTGTCCAAGACTGCACTTTGGTCGTGGGCTTTTATATAAATATCGCCGACTTTAAACATTTTATCAAAGACACCGACTTTAACGTTGATGCCTTCAACATCAGAATAAAAAATAGTTTTAAAATCTATTCCAATCAAACCACTGCGTATTATTATTCTACGATCAG
Source organism: Erysipelotrichaceae bacterium (assembly GCA_012744375.1). GTDB lineage: Bacteria > Bacillota_I > Bacilli_A > RFN20 > CAG-826 > RUG14515. The sequence goes on from JAAYCD010000120.1 coordinate 2,231, forward strand.
TGAAAGCATATTCAATGTTTTTATATCCGGCTAAAGCCCTAACGATGCCAGCAATATAAATCCAAAGTGGCATAAGGTGCAGAGCAAAAAACGGAACAATAATAGCTATAAGCCAAGGGTCTTGTTCAAACGCCCCCGCAAATATCATTGCAACAATAAAAATAGAATCGAAAATTACCCATATTAAAACAATGGGTAAGCCTTTAAATATAGACTCAAGTAATAATACTTTTCTATTTGGTTTTAATCTTTGCAAAACCATTTCGTCAGGCATCAAAACATCATCAACGCTATTTTTACTTAGCGTGTTTTCAACTTTGAAATATTCTTCATCAATGCGCATGTTTTTACATTCCTTTAATATAAGACCAATTATACTTTTAAAAATTGATTTTTAAAACAAAAGGTTTGATAACTTGATATCAAACCAATAATTTCGTGAAGGTGCAGCGTTCGGGACTGTATACGCTACTTTTTGTTTGGGATTCTAGTCACAAACGCAAGCATTGTATCGATTTCATCCCTCTTATACTGGCTTCTTAATCGCGGTCATTTTTTGTAATAACGATCTAACAAAGTTAGATGTTATCTATCATTTTTCAATGTAAAGCACCGATTTTGCAAACGCTAATTATTCAGGTTTTCGCCTATCCAGTGATGTGGGAAAACGCTGATGTTTTTGAAGTTGTGCCATTCCCACCTAAAATGGCGTTTCCCACCACTTTTTGAGGTATTTTTAATGAAAAAGGTGGGATTTTAATCATTTCCCACCTACAATTTGAAGGTTTTGTTCTACTTCCCACTTACGTTTAGATGGGGCCAGCTACTTTTACATGCCTTTTAAAAAATGCTTTATTAACAGATCTTCTTCAGGAATTCCAAACTTCTCGCTGAATTCTTTATATTTCTCCCATCCAGGCAAAGGGACACGATCGCTTAAAGTATAAATGCATTTCGAATTATTGATTGCAATTCTTTCCGCTTTGTCTAAATCTTTCATTTCTTCAAATTCAGGTTTTATTCCAAAAGTGTTGCTCCAAACTATATTTGGATCATTTGCTTCTTGAGCGTTTTCATTTAAAACTGCTTTTATGTCTTCGCAAACAAATATTCTTGTAGTATCAAACATTTGGAAATTATCGTATTTGGCCCTTGAATAATCATTAGAACCAAGCCATAGTTGTCTGCCTGGAATTACTTTTGCCACCCAGTGCTTTCTCATCCTGTTTTTAAGTCCGCCAACGCACTTGCCAATATAGAATTGATTGTAGCCATCTAAGACTGCAAGATAGAGGCAATTCTTGTAAGAAGAAATATTTTGCACTTCTTTGAAGTGATACTTGCTTGCGACACGATTTATTTCTTTATTGAAAGCGTCTTTGTCTAGAGAAGCAAAGACAGTCAAGTTCTTCTTGATGTTATAGATGTACTTTTCTTTATGACCCTCAAGAAATCTTTCATACGATTTATCTTTTTCGATAAGCTTTTTTATTTCCTCGTCAGCTTCTTTTTCGAAACCTTCTAAAGAGAAACGAGAATATACCATATCTTCTTCAATGTATTCAAGGCCTAGGTATGATGAATTAGAACAATACTTGATATACATTTGAGAAGCATTGAGATTTAGTATCACTTTATATTTCCCATTATCAGTATTTTGGCAAAGCCAACCTTTTTGTGGAATCGGGGAAAGCGAAGAATACTTATCAACCAAAACAGGATATAAAAACTTATAGTTGCCCATAACTAGATTCGAGTAATCCTTTTGATTTTCCTCTAAATCAGTTTTCCAAGCGTCATATTCTTCGCTATTTAAAGCCTGTTCTTCTGTTTCAAACTCATTGATCTCTTTTGTTTGTTTCATTTGGCACTCCAATAACCGTGTTATTCTTCATCAAAGAGGCTCATTTGTGTGTATGCTTCTTCTATATCTTTTAAATCTTTAACAACAAACTCAAATAGGCTAATGATTGATTCATAGTCTTTAACGGCACTGTTGGGGATTCGAATTAACTTGATTCCGTAATTGGCACAAATCATTTCTTTTTGTCTATCTAACGCAGCGGTTCTCTTGCTTCCGATATGTTCGCCACCATCAATTTCAAATACCACTATCGTATGATATTGGCGATTTAAGAAACCGCCACTGACTTGAACAATAACATCAAACTCTTTCTTACCAATCATTCTTAGGTCATCGGGATTAATACCTTTGATTGAGTTCTTTACAGACGCGTTGCGTTCGATTCTAAACTTACTACCACGTCTATTAAAATATGGCTGAACAGTATCAAAGAAATCCTTCTCATTCTTTGAATCGTTTGAGAAATCATATGAGATAACAGCATCGCTCTTTGGGACCACTATCTCGCCATTTTTGTAAACATAATCCGAAAGGACTTTAATATCATTAGTTTCTTCACCACTAAGTTTATCAATTGCTTCTTTATCACCAACAAAGACAAATTTGTCTTTTGCTCTTGTCACGCCAACATTAATGAGTTCATGGTTATTTTTAATCCAGTCCATTGTCTTTTTGCTTGTTTTCCATGATAAAGCCGCAGACATAATAATCACTGATTTTTCAGAACCTTGAAGAGTGTGAATTGTTCCCGCTCTTACATCACTAACACCCAATTTGACTAAATAGTCATTAACCAATGCTGCTTGATTAACGAACGGTGTAATTATGCCAACATCCTTATACCCATTATTAATAATAATTTTAGCAATTTGTGCTGCTTCCTCTTTGTATGAGTTCCTAGCGTTTGGATTGTATGTATTCTTAACGTTGTAATAGACTAGGTCACCTGACTTTTCGTTAAGAAGTTTTAGTTGCTGCTCATAGAATCTTTGATTAACAAAGTTGGCAATCTTTTTGCCACATCTATAATGATATCTTAATAAGATATTCTTTGAGTTGTTGTCCTTTCTCAACATAGTAGAGAGGATTGAATTATGAACGTAGTCATATTCCTCGCCAACACCATATCTTTCCATTAAGTCTTCGTTGACGTTTTGTTCAATTACTGTGACTGGCTGTAATTGATTAGTATCACCAACCAACAGCAAATCAGTACCTCTTACGATAGGAATTAAGGAAGTGGCCGTGTTGCATTGCCCTGATTCATCCATAATAACCAAATCGAATTGTGGCTTAGGTGTACCTAGTTTTTCACAAGAAAGATTGGTACAAATGACAATTGGGAAAACAGCCAATAAACGTCTCAAATTGGTGTCGTTTCTAAGGTATTTATTGAATTGTGAGACCGCTAGTTCTAAATCTTGGATTGAAAGAATCTCTCTTAATTCTTTGTATGTCTCGTTAGACAATCTCTTGAATCTCAATAAAGACGAGTAATAAACATAGTTTTGGAAGTTCCTGTCTTCAGAAGCAGAGATAGCATATTTAAGCACGTCTTCATCTTTGATGACTCTTGCATCTTTTAGTTTTGCTTGATAAGAACCTATTTGATCATCCAACTTACCATTAATCTGATTGATGGTTGTTAATCTTCTAATCTTTAAAAGAGTATCAATCCTATCTCTCAAATCGACTTGTGATTCATATTCCATTAACAAGTCTCTTAGTTCTGCAAGGCTGGATAAAGATTTATCTTTGCTGTTTTCAGTTAATTCTTCTTGGACTTTTGATTTTTCGTGTTTTGAGACGAAATCCATTATTTCCCTTAGTTTAAGAATCGTCTCTTGCATCTCAATGTTGTTGCCAAGTCGAATCATTGGGAAAATGACCTTTTCTGTCTCTGAAGAGAAAGGTTTTTTGATTGACAAGGAACCATCCATCTTCTTAAAAATATCGTCCACAGGGTGGTTGTTATTTGAGCAGACTAAAACGGTTTTATCATTCGCATAGGCCGATAATAGGACGTTAAAAATCGTTTCAGTTTTGCCAGTTCCTGGAGGGCCCTTCACATATGTGACGTGATTTACCATCGAGTTATAAACGACTCTCATTTGGTCAATATTGATTTTGTTTCTATTAAAGACAACAAGATTTACTTTTTTTGACGTTCCGCTTCTGCTCTTATTCCTTCCGAAGAAAGCTTTTAACGGAATAGAAAGTTTGCCATCGACATCCGCTTGGTGTATGGCTTCAAACGCCTCATCAACACCGCGTTGGGAGTTTCTCATTAAGAAAAATATGGTAGGACGTGTATTAACTTTCTCCCCATTATGGAAGTTTTGTTTAATCATCTCGATGTACTCTTCTTCGTTGCTATCGTAGTTGGCACAGAAGTCATCAGGGTTCATGTCAAGATACATACCAAGGGTGACTTTTTTCTCTTCTGTGACTAAGAACGATTTATTGATTGAAGATTTATCGGCGATCTTTAAAGTCTTGTTTTTAAAGTTCAAAGTTAAAGTACGATAGGCAACGACATATTGCTTATCATTAATATCAATCGAGAACTTATTGATGGCTAATGTTTGAAAGCGATTAATAATCTCTGCTTCGTATTTTGGCCTCTTGAAGACTTTATCTAAAAGAGCATCAAATTGTTTATCATCTAATTTATATTTGCCACTTTGAGTTAATGTGTGAATATCAATACCATCCACCATTACTATTTCTTTTAAGAACGGATCGTTGTCTAGACGATAACACTCTGATAAATATCTTAAGATATTATTATCGAAATTGACGACATCCAAGTATTCACCGATTCGTTTATCGCTTGTTACCTTGTTAATTAGTTCTTTTGGAGTTTCATAGTAACTCTGTTCAAGCATTATAGCGTCATTAATACGGTCAATGTAGATGTAGGTATTTCTACCATCCATCATTATTTCATTGCTTTTGAACGGATTAAAAATATCACAGGTAATTCTTCCTTTTTCAATATCCAAATCTTTAATGCCAATGTAATACTTAGTGGTCTCTTTTTCTTTGTTTGTATAAGAAATGTCTAACCACTTGTTGTGTATAATGGCCTGATATATAGAGTTCTTTATAGATAATTTCATATCTATGTTTCATTCTAAATCAAAAGATTGGGAAATACCAACGTAAAAGGTAGCGAGACTCCCCGTACGGTATTCGACATGAATCAAACGTTAATAATGGCACGTATTGCCTATCTATCTTATTAGGAGGTGGTGATTTCCCACCTTTCCCACTTAAAATCGAAGCAAGAAGACAATTTAAAACCCGCCTTTTTGTTGTCTTTTGCTCAAAGAGCAACATTTTTGTAGCGGGTAAATTTTCGCTTGGTGCGCCTAGCAGGAATCGAACCTGTACGAGTTGCCTCACTAGATCCTAAGTCTAGCGCGTCTGCCAGTTCCGCCATAGGCGCATAAAATGAAACAGAGGCCGCCTCCACTAGTTTACGGTTTG
>JAAYCD010000056.1 GCA_012744375.1 Erysipelotrichaceae bacterium
AAATATAAAAAAATTAGATTTGCTGGTGTTGTTTGTGAAAAGTGCGGTGTCGAAGTAACGTCTAAAGAAGTCAGAAGAGAAAGAATGGGCCACATTGAATTAGCGAGCCCATGCTCCCACATCTGGTATTTAAAAGGTATCCCAAGCCGTATTGGTCTTATTTTAAACGTGTCCCCAAAACACTTAGAAGAAGTCACTTATTATGCGGCCCATATCTGCTTAAATCCAGGCAAATCGAGCAAACTCCAATATCGTCAATTCGTTAACGAACGTAACGGTCGTGAGTTATTTATTCCAGTCATAAAAGAAATTCAAGAAAATGCTGCAGAATGGGGTTTACAAGAAGGCAGTGACGATTGGGCCAGAGGCGAAGAATTAATCGCCAAGATGGAAAATCGCGCTGAAGTTTTTGATTTCCAATCTGTTGCTAGATTTATCAACAAATACACCGGTGCGGAATTTTCTGAAGGTGCTTCCGCAATCAAACGTTTACTTCAAGAAATTGATTTAGACAAAGAAGCAGCGGAAATTAACCGTAAGATGAAAGATACCAAGGCAAACTCTCGTCAAAAATTAACCAAAAGACTTGAAGTTATCGAATCATTCCGCAATTCGGACAATAAACCTGAATGGATGATTTTGGATGTTATTCCAGTTATCCCACCAGATTTAAGACCAATGCTTGCCCTTGATGGCGGCCGTTTCGCTACTAGTGACTTAAATGATTTATATCGCCGCGTCATTTCTCGTAATAACCGTCTTAAAAAATTAATCGATATGAATTCACCTCAAGTCATCTTGATGAATGAAAAACGTATGTTGCAAGAAGCCGTTGACGCTTTAATCGATAACGGCCGTCGCAATAAGTCCGTCCAAGGCCCTGGTGGTCGCGCTCTTAAGAGTTTGAGTTCTGCCTTAAAAGGTAAACAAGGCCGCTTCAGACAAAACTTATTAGGTAAACGTGTCGACTATTCTGGTCGTTCTGTTATCGCCGTTGGTCCAAGTTTAAAAATGTATCAATGCGGTTTACCAAGAGAAATGGCTATTCAATTACTTAGACCATTTATTTCTTGTGAACTATTAAAACGCGGAATTGCTAATGCGCATAAGCAAGCCGATAAGATTATCGATCGTTACGATGATGTCGTCTTCGATATCGTAGAAGAAATCATCTCCAAACATCCAGTCTTGTTAAATCGTGCACCAACTTTGCATAGACTTGGCATTCAAGCTTTCCAACCAGTTTTGGTTGATGGTCGCGCCATCCGTTTGCACCCTCTTGTTTGTACTGGCTTTAATGCCGACTTCGACGGTGACCAAATGGCCGTTCACGTACCATTATCTAAAGCCGCGCAAGAAGAAGCTTTACATTTAATGCTTGCCAGCAATAACATTCTTGGTCCAAAAGATGGTAAACCAATCGTCACTCCATCTCAAGACATGGTTATTGGTAACTACTACTTAACACTTGAAAGCACTAAAGAACAATTCTTAAATACCGCCGCGGAACTCAGAAGCCGTAACGACATTGAAGAAGCTGAAAGATATGAACTTTATGCCGCTAGTGAAGGCAAGGTGTTTAAAGATGTCGATGATGTGCTTAGAGCCTACCAAACTAAACAAATCCACTTACACAACCGCATTGCCTTAATTGGTAAAGCGATGATGAAAAAGGATTTCACCGAAGAACAAAACAAAAATTACTTAATCACTTCTGTCGGTAAAGTAATCTTCAACCTGATTTTCCCAAGTGATTTCCCATATTTAAACGAAGTGAGCGATGCTGCTTTACGCGGCGACCAACATGTTGTTGAAAAACATTTCGCGCCTCGCGGCACCAATATTCCACAATTTATCGCTGCACGCCCTGTCTTAAAACCATTTAAGAAAAGAGACTTAGGCTTAATTATTAATGAAATTTTCCAACGCTATGATCGTCAAGGCAATCCAAAAACTGCCGCGGTCTTGGATAAGATTAAAGACCAAGGTTTCCATTTCTCCACTGTTGCTGGATTAACCGTTTCCTTAAGTGATATTCACGCGGTTAAAGGCAAAGAGGAAATCTTGAAAAGCGGCGACTCAAAAGTTGCAAGTTTAAAAGAAATGTATGAAATGGGCTTACTCACCAACGACGAAAGACATAAACAAGTCGTCGAAGTTTGGGAAGACGTTAAAGCCCAAGTCTTAACAAAACTTGAAAGCCAATTCAAACTCGACACCCGTAATCCAATCTTCATGATGTCAGATTCAGGTGCTCGTGGTAATATTTCTAACATTCTCCAATTAGCCGGTATGAGAGGTTTGATGGGTTCGACTTCTGGTGGCACGATTGAACTTCCAGTTAAATCATGTTTCCGCGAAGGTATGAGCGTTTCAGAATTCTTTATCGCCACTCACGGCGCCCGTAAGGGTGGTGCTGATACTGCGCTTAAGACTGCTGACTCAGGCTACTTAACTAGACGTTTAGTTGACGTTTCGCAAGACGTTATCGTCCGCGAAGAAGACTGTGGCACTGATCACGGCTTTGAGGTGAGTGAGATTAGAGATTCATCCACCAATTCCATCGTCGTCAAGCTCGAAGATCGTTTAGTCGGTCGTTACGTCCTTGAAGATGTTGCTTATCCAAAAGGTCACGAAAAAGCTGGCCAAGTCATTGTGCCTGCTAATACCATGATTGAAGAATTGCAAGCGCAAGAAATCGTTGATGCCGGTATTAAAACTGTCATCATTCGTAACTTATTCGGCTGTGAAACTAAAGATGGTGTTTGTGTCCACTGCTATGGTCGTAACTTAGCGACTGGTCGCAAAGTGCAAATTGGCGAAGCCGTTGGCATTATGGCGGCACAATCAATTGGTGAACCTGGTACGCAATTAACAATGAGAACTTTCCACACTGGTGGTGTTGCTGGTAACGATATTACGCAAGGTCTCCCACGTGTTCAAGAATTATTTGAAGCTCGCACACCAAAGGGCGAAGCCTTAATTTCCGAAATTACTGGCAAAGTTGTCAAAATTGAAGAAAAGAATGGTTGCTACAACATCACTGTTGAAAACGACATCGATGGTCAAAAAACTTATACGACCAATTTCGGCGCAAGATTACGCGTTAAGAAAGGTGATATGGTGAAAAACGGTGGTCAATTAACTGAGGGTGCAATTTCTCCTAAGAAATTACTCGAAGTGGCTGATGTGACTGCAGTTGAAAACTATATCTTAAAAGAAGTACAAAAAGTTTATAGTGCTCAATCGATCGGCATTTCTGATAAGCATATCGAAGTAATCGTTAGACAAATGCTTAGAAAAGTGCTCGTTGTTGAGGCCGGTGATACTAATTTATTAGCGGGTACACGCGTTAACATTAATACTTTCACTGCCAAAAACATCGATGCGATTATGGCCGGTAAACATCCTGCCGTCTTCTCTCCACTCATCCTCGGTATTACTAAATCCGCCTTAGAAACAGAAAGTTTCCTTTCTGCCGCTTCCTTCCAAGAAACAACACGCGTCTTAACTGATGCAGCTATTAAAGGCAAAGTTGACTATTTACATGGCTTAAAAGAAAATGTCATCACTGGTCACTTAATTCCAGCTGGTCGTGGCTTGATGAAAGAAGAAGATTATGATGTGATTAGTAAAAACTTCTCTGTCGAAAATACGATGCGTGAAGTGAGCGATCGCTACGTTGAAGAGCACGAAAGAAAAGTAAAAGAAATTAAAGAAAAAATTCGTTCGCTCGACGAACCGAAAAAATAATCATCATTTCAAAATATAAACATTAGAGTCCAATTGGACTCTTTTGTTTTAACAAGTTATAACAATAGTTCTCAAGTGTAACCTTATCTTTTCCTACCCAAGATTATGAGGTATGCTATAATACCAACAAATAAAGGGCATATTATTATGGAACAATATAAAGTTGTTATTGATACGCTTGGTTCTGACAAAGGTCCAGAAGCGATAATTTTGGGGGCTGCTTTAGCACTTAAACAATTCCCAGAATTATTTGTCACGCTTGTCGGTCCGCAAGCTTTAATCGATGAAAAAATTTTAGAGCATGGTATCGACGTTACTCGCTTAAAAGTCATTCCTGCTGAAGAAACAATCGTTAATACTGACCATGCATATGAAGGTATCATGACAAAGACAGAAGCTTCCTTAACTAAAGCTTTTAAAGAAGTTGCTAAAGATGAAGAAAACTATGTTGGGATGATGACTGCAGGTAATAGTGGGGCAATCTTAATGGGCAGTTTCCGTTATTTAAGAACTAATAGTTTTACCCGTCCTTGTATGGCGGCAATTATGCCTAATGCAGCGGATGGTTTCACTTGTTTGGTTGATACTGGCGCCACCATTGATTGCACTGTTTCACAACTCCATTCTTTCGCTAAACTCGGTAGCGAATTAATGAGTAAATTATATGGAATAGAATCTCCAAGAATTGGTTTACTTTCTAATGGCGCTGAACCAACCAAAGGCAATGCCCTTGGCAAGGAAACTTTTCCAGTTTTAGCTGCTGATTCAACTTTAAATTTTGTTGGCAATATTGAGGGGAACCGTTCTTTAAGTGGTGACTGTGATGTGCTTGTGTGTGATGGTTTTGCTGGTAACCAAGTATTAAAAAATACTGAAGGCACCGCGGCCAAGATCATTAAAGATATCGTCGTTTTATCCAAAACAAGAAATGAACCAAAATATATGGAAGTCGTTGATTATTTAATGAAGCGCTATGATTTGGGCGCTTTAGGTGGCGGATTAGTTTTAGGCGTTAGAAAACTTGTTATTAAGGCGCGCGGTAATAGTGATGAACGCGCGATTGTTAGTATTGCAAGAATGTTAATTAATCACGCTAAAGGTGGGGCTTTCTATACAAAGAAGGACCTTAAATAAGCTCCTCATTGCTAGAAAAAAATATAGATGATAAAATGGCGAAAACCATAAAGGAATAATTATTATGTTAGAAAGATTAAAAAAATTAATGCAAGGTGTTGATCCAGAAGTCAATTTGGATAACATCACCTTAGAAACCCGCTTAATTGATGACTTACATTTTGACTCTTTAGGTGTCATGATGCTCGCGTTGGCGATTGAAGACGAATTCAATGTTACTTTTGACGAACCGATGAATTTTTTAACCGTCAAAGATGTCGTTGATTATCTCGAAGCTCATAAGTAATTTTTTTAAGAACGTTGATGATAGACCGCTTTGCAAGCGGTCTTTTCATGAGGCCTTCCTCTATAATATTTTGCCACTTTTTACACTTATTATTAGCAAAAAAAGTAACAAATAATGACATTCGACACACCAGGTATAGTGAAAAAAATTATTTTTCTCTTGCACTGATTTAAATGCTTATATATTATATATGAGCGTGTGAATATTACAGCGTGACCGTTCGTGGTCGTTTTTAAAGAAATGATACCGACACACCAGGTACTGTGGTATGCACAACATCAAATTTAATCGAAAGGAGCAATTATGCCAACAATTAACCAATTAGTTCGTCAAGGTAGACAAAGTAAGGTTTTTAAATCTAAAGCCCCTGCTCTTGGACAAAGATGGAACTCTTTGAAGAAAAAAGAAACTGCTCAATCAGCTGCTCAAAAACGTGGCGTTTGCACCCGTGTCGGCACTATGACCCCGAAAAAACCAAACTCCGCTTTAAGAAAATACGCTCGTGTTAAATTAAGCAATGGTTACGAAGTCACTGCCTATATCGGTGGCGAAGGACACAACTTGCAAGAGCACAGCACCGTCATCATTGAAGGTGGCCGTGTTAAAGACTTACCAGGTGTACGTTACCACATCGTTAGAGGCACATTAGACTGTGCTGGTGTTAGTGAACGTCGCCAAGGCCGTAGCCTATATGGTACTAAGAAACCAAAAGAAGAATAAGAAGGAGGTAAGAAGTATCTATGCGTAAAGGAAACCCTACAAAACGTGATGTCTTACCAGATCCACTTTATAATTCAAAACTGGTTACACGTTTAATCAACAAATTAATGCTCGATGGTAAGAAAGGCACTGCCCAAAATATTCTTTATGGTGCTTTTAAGAAAATCGAAAATAAAACTGGCAAACCCGCAATGGACGTATTTGCCACCGCGATCAATAACATCATGCCTGAAGTCGAACTCAAGATGCGTCGTGTTGGTGGAGCTAACTTCCCAGTTCCAAACGATGTTTCTCCCGAAAGAAAAGTCACTCTCGGCTTAAGATGGTTAGTCAACTATTCACGCTTAAGAAACGAAAAAAACATGATTGATCGCTTAGCCAATGAAATCATCGATGCCGCTAACGGTTCCGGTGCTTCCGTCAAAAAGAGAGAAGATACCCACAAAATGGCTGAAGCTAACAAAGCTTACTCACATTATCGTTGGTAGTATTGGAGTATCTGGACTATGTCACGCGAATATGATCTAGCACATACACGCAATATAGGCATCATGGCCCATATCGATGCAGGCAAGACTACTACTACTGAAAGAATTCTCTATTTTACTGGCAAAATCCACAAAATCGGCGAAACCCATGAGGGTAGCGCAACGATGGACTGGATGGAACAAGAACAAGAAAGAGGCATTACTATTACTTCCGCGGCTACAACCGCGACATGGAAAGGTAATCGCATCAATATTATTGATACTCCCGGACACGTTGACTTCACGGTCGAAGTTGAAAGATCGTTACGTGTATTAGATGGAGCTATCACAGTCTTAGATGGAAAAAACGGAGTCGAACCACAAACCGAAACAGTGTGGCACCAAGGTTCTAAATATGGTGTTCCACGTATTGTCTTTGTCAATAAGCTCGATGCCATCGGCGCCGACTTTGAAATGTGTGTACGCTCCTTAAGGGAACGCTTAGGCGCTAACGCCGAAGCAATCCAATATCCACTTGGTGTTGAATCCTCACTTAGAGGCTACATTGACATCATCACCTTAAAGGCTTACGAGTACGTTTCTGACGTACACGAAGAGCCACACGAAGTACCAATTCCAAGTGAATACGAAGAAAAAGTACTCGAATTACGTACAAAACTTTTCGAAGCTTTATCAAACTTTGATGAAGAAATTCTCATGCTCGTTCTTGAAGGCCAAGAACCTTCAATCGAACAAACTAAAAATGCCATCCGCAAAGCCGTTTTGACTGGTGAATTCCATCCGGTGTTCTGTGGATCAGCATATAAAAACAAAAACGTCCAACCATTATTGGATGGCGTCATTGATTATTTACCAAGTCCTCTTGATATTCCTGCTGCTAAAGGTACTGATAAAGGTGGCAACCCAATCACTTGTGAAGCTACTGATAATGCTCCTTTAGCGTCGTTAGCCTTCAAGATTGCTACCGACCCATTTATTGGTCGCCTCTCTTATGTCCGTGTTTATAGCGGTGTCCTTAAGTCAGGCTCTTATGTCATTAACTCTACAAAAGGAGTTAAAGAAAGAATTGGTCGCCTCGTCTTAATGCACTCCAACCATCGTCAAGAAGTTCAAGAACTCCATGCTGGTGATATCGGAGCGGTTGTCGGCTTAAAAAACACTGTGACTGGCGATACTCTGTGCGATGATAAAAACATCATCGTCTTAGAGAAAATGGAATTCCCAGAACCAGTCATCGAACAAGCAGTCGAACCAAAAACCAAAGCTGACCAAGATAAAATGAGTACTGCTTTGCAAAAACTTGCTGAAGAAGATCCAACTTTCAAAGTTAGAACTAATCCAGAAACTGGTCAGACAATTATCGCTGGTGTCGGTGAATTACACTTAGACATCTTAGTTGATAGAATGAAAAGAGAATTTGGTGTTCAGGTCAATGTTGGTGCGCCACAAGTTGAATATCGCGAAACGATTAAACTAAATGCCGAATGCGAAGGCAAATACATCAGACAAAGCGGTGGTCGTGGTCAATATGGTCATGTCTGGATCCGCTTTGAACCAAACCCAGGAAAGGGCTTTGAGTTTGTTGATGCCGTCGTCGGCGGTACCGTGCCAAAAGAATATATCAAGCCAACTAATGAAGGCTTAAAAGATGCCCTTAATCGTGGCATGCTTGCCGGCTATCCAGTTGTTGATATCAAAGCGACACTCTTTGACGGAAGTTATCACGATGTCGATAGCAGTGAAGCCGCCTATAAAATTGCTGCCAGCATGGCGTTAAAAGAAGCAGCTAAAAAATGTCAACCAGTCATCTTAGAACCAATCATGAAGATTGAAGTCACAGTGCCTGAACAATATTATGGTGATGTCATTGGCGACATCTCTAGACGCAGAGGGCAAATGACTGGCGAAAGTCAAAGAGCTAACGCTAAGATTATCGAAGCGGAAGTGCCATTGAGCGAAATGTTTGGTTATGTCACCGACTTAAGAAGTATGACGCAAGGTCGCGGAAACTATGTGATGCAGTTTGATCACTATGGTGAAACACCAAAATACGTTCAAGATGAAATTCTGAAAAAAGTGGGAATTATTGCCCGCTAAAAAAATCGTGTAATATCAAATGATATTGCACAAACAATGGTAATGCTATATTATTAGTTCGTTACAAACCTGTTATTAACGAAGAAAGGAGATTTCTATTTTATGGCAAAACAACATTTTGATAGAAGTAAGCAACACGTCAATATCGGTACCATCGGTCACGTCGACCACGGCAAAACCACATTAACTGCTGCAATCACATCTGTCTTATCCAAACACGGTGGCGCAGTCGCAACTAGTTACGACTCCATCGACTCCGCACCAGAAGAAAAAGCTCGTGGTATTACAATTAACACCTCCCACATCGAATATCAAACCGCAACAAGACACTATGCTCACGTTGACTGTCCTGGACACGCTGACTACATCAAAAACATGATTACCGGTGCAGCGCAAATGGACGGCGCAATTCTTGTTGTTGCTGGTACTGATGGTGTTATGCCACAAACTCGTGAACACATCTTACTTGCTCGTCAAGTCGGTATCAAATATATCGTCGTGTTCATTAATAAAATCGATTTAGTTGATGATCCAGAATTATTAGACTTAGTCGAAATGGACGTCCGTGACTTATTAAATACTTACGGTTTCCCAGGCGACGAAGTTCCAGTCATTCGTGGTTCTGCAAGATTAGCTTTAGAAGGCAATGCTGCAGAAGAAAAACACATCGTAGAATTGATGGATGCTGTTGACACCTTTGTCCCAGCACCAACTCGTGAGAATGATAAACCATTCTTACTCGCAATCGAAGACGTCATGACCATTTCTGGTCGTGGTACCGTCGTCACTGGTCGTGTCGAACGTGGTACAGCCAAGTTAGGTGCTCCAGTTGAAATCGTTGGCATTCGTCCAACTCAAACATCAGTTATTACTGGTCTTGAATCCTTCCGTAAGATTCTTGACTACGCCGAAGCCGGTGACAACGTTGGTGTCCTTTTAAGAGGTATCAACCGTGACCAAATCGAACGTGGCCAAGTCTTAGCAAAACCAGGTAGTGTTACCCCACACTCCAAGTTCAAAGGTCAAGTCTACGTTTTATCAAAAGAAGAAGGTGGCCGTCATACAGCTTTCTTAAGCAACTATCGTCCACAATTCTATTTCCGTACCACTGACGTTACTGGCATTATTACTCTTCCAGCCGGTATCGACATGGTCATGCCTGGTGATAACGTCGAACTCAACGTCGAACTCATTCACCCAATCGCTATGGAATTAGGTACCAAATTCTCCATCCGTGAAGGTGGTAGAACCGTTGGTGCAGGTACTGTTAGCGAAATTATCAAATAATTAAACTAATTTATTAGTTACATTAATCCCTCACGTAAGTGGGGGATTTTTATATACCCTAAAATGTGTTATATTGAATAACGATGGAAAGAACGTTGCATCCGATTGATAATTATGAAATTCCAAGTCTTTTGGCGCGAATAGCTGCCGCTACTTTAGACTTAGCAATTTTCATTTTTGTGGCTTTGATTTTGTTTTCTATTGGTGGTTTTGTCGTTTCTCAAGAAGGGCAAACTTACGCTAATTATGTCGCTTTGGTCGATGATCATATTCACTATGCTCAACTTGCAAATAAAGATGACACTAATCAATATGTCGCACTTAGTGATAATGATTTATTGTCAATGCAAGAAGACAATGCTTTAATTATTAATCGCCTATCATATTTTTATTTATCTTATTTAACGGGTGAAAATATTGGAACAAACTTAGAACCATCCCTTCATTATCAGGAAAGTGTTGTTGTCGATGGTGTCTCAATTGCGAAAAAAGATTATTACACGGTTGAATTTTTCAATAATGAAATCTTAAAAATTGGCGAAGAAAATAGTTACTTTGTTTATCAAAAAACTGGAGGAAATGTCGATACCAGTAAAGTCGGAGTTGTTGACGATTTTTATATTGAAACAGTCGATAGTGATTCTGGACCAGTTTTAAGAATTAAAAGAGATGTCAATTTATTACTTTATTTAAAAGATATATATGAAGATGCCATCGTTTTATTTTATAATCAACCAAGCATTATCGAAGCGAATAACTATGTTAATCTAGTTAATTCGATTTTGATGCTTGGTGCAGGAGTGCTAAGCTTTTCTATCTTTTATTTACTCTTACCTCTACTTTCTAAAAATTATCGCACTATCGGTAAACATATATTTAAGTTAACAGTGGTGGATAATGATGGTTATAAAGCGAAAAAATGGCGCATTGCGTTAAGAAGTTTTCCACTTTTTGGGGCAATAGTATATGTCGCAATCATCAATAGCATATATTTTCAATTTTTACTCCCGTTATTATTATTAATGCTTTCCGTAGGCATCTTAGTTTTCAACACTAAAAGAAAAGCGCTTCACGACTGGATGGCAGGCACGATTGTTATTTCTACAAAACAACCAATAAAAATTTACGATAATGTCGAGCAATACGAAGAAGTTTTAAAGGCGATAAAAGAGCGGAGTCAAACTACTAATGGCAAATAAACAATTAACAATTAAAAATATCGTCCCTGCCGCTTTATTTGCGCGCACTTTTGGGGCGATTATCGATTTAATAATTACTATCTTTGTTGGCGCTGGTGTCTTTTTAGGATTAAGTAATATTGCTTATCAAATGCCCGCAATTAAACAATTTAAAGATCATTACTATCAAGAAATTGTTGATTCAGGATTAATGAAACTTGAAGATGCGCAACTCGTGCCATATGAGTATTCAAACTATGAGCAATATGAGACGCTCTTTTATAGCTTTTATCATGAGTATTATGGTCCAAAGAAAAACACTACATATGATGTTTATTGGTTTAATGTTTTTATCTATGGCCAAGATGATGCGCTCAACCGATATGGAGCACAACAATTAAGTTCTCGTCCAAGTTTAATTCGCACACTTGGCAAACAACTTTTCACCTATCGTACTGACGAATCAAATCTCCCACAATATAATTCCTTTGCGTTACCTATTGCTTCAAATAATGGCACTGAAAACTTAACTAATGCGGAGATAAAGCAACTAATTAATTATTTTTATGTGGCTGATCGGGAAATTGAAAGCAATCCCTTGGCTCAAGAGTATCGATATGTCTATTTTTATGCTCTTGCCGATTTAACCTCTTTGCCCGAATTAAAAAGCGATTATGATAACTTTGCTTTTTTTGGGACAACTTTGCCACTTGCGATTGCAATTTTTATTACATTTATGGTGTTTTATTTACTCATTCCTTTATGTTTTAAAAACGGACAATCCATCGGCAAAGTAATTATGAAGACATGCCTAGTAAACAAGCTAGGATATCAATATAATCGTTTACAACTCATCCCAAGAGTTTTGTTCCCGACATTCTTAACGATGGCACTTATTGTTTTAATGGGACTTTCTTTGTATCCTTTTATCATTATTTCAATTTTTGTCTTAGCTTCGTTTGTCATGGTGGTATTTAGCAAAAACCATCTGGCGTTTCATGACTATTTTGCGGGCACGATCGTGATAGATGCGCGCTCCTCCACTTGGTTTAAAGATGCTGAAAGCGAAACTAAAGCCCAAAATGAAATTGACGATTTTGTGGCCACTGTCAAGCACGATTCTAACTAACAAGTTACACACAGTTATTAAATACTAACCCACAATTTTTTTGCGAAATTTCGGCATTTTTTTCGAATATTTTTGCAAAAATATATTTCATATAAAAAGTGCATTTAACTTCCTATAATGTTGATATTTTGCTAAAATTAATTTGAACTTCCCGCATACATTCATAGGAGGAATTACTATATGGAGGTAAGAATTGAACATCTTACTAAAACTTTTATCGGTAAGAAAGGAAAAGTTACCGCTGTCAACGATATGTCTTTTGTCGTTCCCGACGGTAAGTTAGTCGGTTTGCTTGGTCCTTCCGGGTGTGGAAAATCCACAACCCTTTATATGATTGCTGGTCTACATAAACCTAATGACGGCAAAATTTGGTTTGGAGATGAAGATGTCACCTCCATCCCCCCAGAAAATCGTGGTATCGGTTTAGTTTTCCAAAACTACGCCCTGTACCCACATTTTTCTGTGAAGCAAAACATTACTTTCCCACTCGATAACGTACGCTTTCCTGGGCCACTTGATGCCCATCAAACGCGCATCGCAGAAGCAAAATCTAAAATTCGTAAGATAGAAAAAAACATTGCGCGCGGTCGCAAAAAACAATTGGACGTCAAAGAAGAAGAAAAAACTCTTGCTGATATGCAAGAAGAATTAGCCGAAGCGGAAAAAGCTTATGCAGCCGCTAAAGTCGCTCTTAATGAACTAAAGGTTAAAAATCCTGAAAAATATCAAGAATTGACCAAAAAAAGTTTAAGCAAAGCGGAAAAAGACGCGATTGCCTTAAAGATGGCAAAATTAGTTGACATTGAAGGTTATTTAGAAAGAAAACCAAAGGAACTTTCTGGTGGCCAACAACAACGTGTTGCGATTGCTCGCGCCTTAGCTAAAACCCCTCGCGTATTATTACTTGATGAACCATTATCAAACTTAGACGCACGTCTTAGACTACAAACCCGCGAAGAAATTAGAAGAATTCAAAAAGACACAGGCATTACGACAATTTTCGTCACTCACGACCAAGAAGAAGCCATGTCTATTTCTGATATCATTGTCGTCATGAACAACGGCATCATTCAACAAATCGATGCCCCACAAGCGGTTTATGATGAACCAGTCAACATGTTTGTTGCCAAATTCTTAGGTTCTCCAGCGATTAATATTTTCGATGGCGAAATTAAAGATGGACAACTTTTCTTAGATGGCGAATTATTCGACATTAATCCAAATTATGAAAAAGTTTATGAAGGTACTATTACTAGAGAAAAAACCGTCGTAAAAAATACAAACTTCACTTTAGAAGAGTATTATCATGATTTAGATCTCCACCCAGAAAGAAAAAATAACATAACTGCTGAAGAGTTATACGCTTTAGAAAATCCAGAGCTCGTTACTATTCAATATGAAGAAAAGGTTGTTAAACACGATCGGAAAGTGTTTATCGGTGTGCGTCCAGAAGCCTTCACGCTCGATATTAATAAAGAGTTTAAAGGTGCCAATTCTAAGCATACTCACCTTAACAACATTCCCGTTGTCATGAATTATGTCCAAAGAGTTGGACGCGATGTCTCTGTTATTGGTAAGATTCGTGACCAAGAACAAACTAGTTTAAAAATTATCATTCCATCCGAAAACTGGGTAGATGTTGAAGGCAAAAAAATCGTTAATTTCAAGCCTAAACGTTTCTATGTTTTCGAAGAAACAGGAGAACGGATTGTTTAATCCGCGAGAAGTTTATGACAAATGTAGTAAACAACAGCGGTAACATGAATCCAAATCCTAACGCGGTCGATTGGGATGCTAGACTCGAAGCACTCGGCATTTCGGTGCGTAAAGAACTTAGACCTAAAGTCCGTGATTTCATTTTGCCAGAATGGGCGAAAGGTTGGATTGCATTAATTCCAGCTTTAATTTTCCTCATCCTGTTCATGATCTACCCTATCATCAACACTTTCATTATGTCGTTTGTTAACAACTTTTATTGGGTTGGTAACTCCGGCAGTTCATTCGTTATCACCAACTATTTCGCCGCCTTACAAAACAGTAGAGGTGGGGTTGAAGTATCTTGGGGTATTCAAAACTATATTAAAGTGCTTGCAGACCCCGTCTTCCAAAGAGCGTTGACCAACACTGGTTTAATAGTCATTATTTCCGTACCTTTAACCATTGTCATT
Organism: Erysipelotrichaceae bacterium; assembly: GCA_012744375.1. Classification (GTDB taxonomy): domain Bacteria; phylum Bacillota_I; class Bacilli_A; order RFN20; family CAG-826; genus RUG14515. The sequence continues at coordinate 14,241 of JAAYCD010000056.1, forward strand.
GGCTTGTTATTAGCGGTGTGTCTCCACTCAATTAAACCTTTGCAAGGTTTTTATCAAACAATTTTCTTCCTGCCATACGTTACAAACACCATCGCTTTGGGCATGGTGTTTAACGCGATGTTTTCCTCTTCTGCTGGTAGTTTTATAAACGTCTTCCTATCGATGTTTGGTGTTTCTCCGCAACAATGGTTAACCATTTATGCCAACAAGTGGAATATGTTTGTCGTCATCGTTATTTATTCGGTATGGAATGGTTTAGCCTTTAAGATTTTAGTCTTTATGTCTGGCTTATCCGCTATTGACCGTCAATATTATGATGCAGCAAGAATCGATGGCAGTGATAAAGTCACCATCTTTAGAAAAATTACGGTGCCACTTTTGTCACCGCAAATTCTTTACATCACCATTACCTCGTTTATCGGGGCATGTAAATCTTACTCACAAATCATTTCACTTTTTGGTAAAGGCGCCAAAGATTTTGGTGGCTCGGACAAGCAAGTATGGATTACGGTCGTTGGTTATATTGTCAAATATATCGACTCAAATGCCGATTCTGCAGCCGGTAGAGGTGCTGCGGGTTGCGTTATTTTATTAGGTATAGTATTATTAATAACCTTGGCTCAATTTGCTGTGAGTAAAAATAGAGTTTATTACTAGAGAAGGGAGGACATGCTATGGCGCAAGAAGCAGTTCACGAAATTTATTTCGCTAGTGAAAAGCAATTAAGAATTTACAAAGCAAGACGCATCATTACTCAAACCCTACTCTACGCATTTCTCACGCTCGTTGGTTTATTTATCTTATTTCCATTTTGGTACATGATTATCACATCTTTTAAGAGCACTACAGCTTTTGAAAGAGAAGAATTATCTGGAAAATTGGTTTTCTATTTAAATAGCACCAACTTCTCATTTGAACAATTCGGCAAAGTTTTTCAAGGATCGTTTAATTTTGGGATTTTCTACTTAAACACCATTATTGTCGCGGTCGTTTCGACTGCCTTTACCGTTGTTACCTCGGTTTTGGCAGCCTTTGCCTTCGCACGCGTTGAATTCAAAGGAAAAGATCTCTTATTTACCATTTTGCTAGGCACGATGATGATTCCTGGAGAAATGATGATGATGACAAACTATCAAACAACCGTACAATTCGGTTGGGCGAACACGTTTGCCGCCCTTATTTTCGTCCATGGTGTCAGTGTCTTCTACATTTTCTATCTACGTCAAACATTCCAGCAAATTCCAAATGAGTTGTTCTTAGCCGCCAAAGTTGATGGCTATGGACACTTTGCTTATTTGTGGAAATGCATGATTCCAATCGCCATGCCGACAATCGTCACAATCTTGATTTTGTCGCTGATGGGCGCATGGAATGCTTACATCTGGCCAACCTTAATTGCTTCTGGCAAGAACCCTGTGTTGCAAGGCATGGGAATCGATCACAGTATGTTGTTAGTCTCTAACGGCTTAATGAGTCAGTTCACCAGCGAATTTACAAACGATACACCAGCGCGAATTACTGGTTCGTTATTTGCAACCGTTCCGTTATTTGTATTTTTCCTTATCTTTAGAAAATATATTATGCGCGGTATTTCTAGAAGTGGCATTAAGGGTTAATTTAAAAAATTTAAGGAAAGGATTACCTTTATGAAACAAACAAAAAAACTATCCAATAAGTTCTTGATTACAATGGCTTGTGGACTTATGTCTGCATTATTGGTTGGTTGTGCAGGAATAGGTCCTGTTTATATTCCTGGCAATGCTGATACGTATGATTTAGATGTCACTATCGACACCAGGGGCACAACTATTTCGATGTGGACTGGCTTTGGAAGTCAAATTAACACCGTCATGGAAGAATTATTAGATGAATTCGAACAAAAGACCGGCATTAAAGTTGATTACGAAAGCAAAGGTGGCTATCCAAATTTATTAAAAGCAATTAACTTAGCTTCCACCTCAGGATCTTTCCCAAATATTGCTAATGGTTACCCAGATCACTTTGCTTCTTATATTAAGAGTAACATCTTATTAAGACTTGATGGCTTGATCGAAAATGATGGCAAACGTGGTGATACTGAAGGCGCTTATACACAAAATGGTGTCCGTTATGGGTCTGATGGTATTATGCTCATGGACTATGATGATTTCTATAACGATTACACTAGGGAAAACGAAACTCTTGAATATAAAGAAGATGGTACCCCTCATATCCTAGGTGTTCCATTTAATAAATCTACTGAAGTGTTAGTATATAACGCCACTTTCTTCCAATGGGCTGCTTCTCGCGAAGATTTAAGAAATAAAATCTTTGTTCCAGTTACTTGGACCGATGTTAAAAATGTTGGTGTCGAAATTATCAACTTACTAAAACCTGGTTTTAAAACCCCTACTGCTGATGGAAAAATTCTCGGCAGTAATAACAAATGGTATACAACTACTGCTGAAGCTCTAGCCGAACAAGCTTCCATTATTATGAACTTAACCAGCGTTGATGAAGCCAGCTTCCGTCCTTTCTCATATGATAGTACCGCTAATATGTTTATCACATTGGTCCGTCAATATGGTGCGCAATTTACTGAAATTGATAAAAATCGTGCCGGTCATGGTTATGTAACATTTAACGATGCCGAAAATAAAACAAAAACCACTGAAGCGATGACCATGCTTAAAGATTTGTTTGATTCTAAAGTTATGGGCATTCCTAGCGTTTGGAATGAATTATATTCTTCCAGCCCATTCAAAGCTTATAAATCTGTGATGAACATCAGTTCTACTGGTGGCTTAAGCAACATTACAAGTGCCGCCATCCCAGTTAAAGCTGCCCCAATTCCCGTCAAAGATTCCAACCAAAAATATGTTATTTCTCAAGGAACTTCTTTAGGCTTATTTAACAAAGGTACGCCTGCACAAAGAGTGGCTGCTTGGAAATTAATGATCTTCTTATCACAACAGAAAAATGGTTATTTCACTTCTCAAACCGGTTATTTCCCAACTGGACCATTCTCATATAATAGTGAAGATTATCAACTTTATCTTGAAAGCGATATGCAATCCAATACTGAAGTTTTGCAACTTGAATGTGCAAATTTAAATAATGAAATTTATGCTGGTGCTGATACCGGCTGGACAAAGTTTGTCGATCCAGGTTTCCGTGGCTCCGCTGATATTCGTGATTTAGTTGACACAATTCCTGGCTTATTAATGGTCGGCGAACCATATCGCACGGTTGAAGAAGTGCTTAACGCTATTTACAACTCATTATCTGATTATTTCAAACCGACCAAATAAGAAATGGAAGGACTATTATGAACAAAAACAAGAAACTCTTAATTATTCCACTTATGGCCATATCAACCGCTGTCCTAGCTGGTTGTGGCAATCCACGAAATAGTTATGCTTATGACTTAGACTTCAACGTCAATGTCGAAGGCACAACAATTAAAATGTGGGCTGGTTTTGGAAGCGCCATCAATGACGTTTTAGACGACTTATTAGATGAATTTGAACGCTTAACCAAGGTCAAAGTAGAATATGAAAGTAAATCAAGTTATGACGATACACTTAAAGCTGTCACTTTGGCGGCTACTAGTGGCAATTATCCACATGTCGTTGTTGGTTATCCTGATCACTTTGCTACTTATGTTAAGAGTGATATTATCGTCCGCCTTGATTATTATTTAGAAAATGATGTCCATAATCCTACTTTTGAACCAACAGGTGAAACATTTAAATTATCAGATTTTTATAATGACTATATCGTTGAAAATCAAAGTATAGAATATAGAAATGACGGAACACCTTATACCTTAGGTATTCCGTTTAATAAATCGACTGAAGTCCTAGTTTATAACAAAAATTTCTTCACTTTTGCAGCGAATAATGAGCAACTCAAAGATAAAATCTTTGTTCCTCGCACTTATGACGAACTCGAAACCGTCGGTTTAAATATTTTAGAATATTTTGAATCACTTAGTTTATATGGTAAAGTGCTTTATGACGATGGCACAACGGTGCAAAAAAGTAATAGTAAAATTGTTTTAGACTTATCTGAAGTTCAATCTCCTAGTAGCCCAGATTTAACGCGCAGATTTAAGCCGTTCTCTTATGACTCCCAAGCCAACCTATTTATCACTACAGTGAGACAAAATGGTGGAGTTTATACGATGTTTGATAAGGTGACTAGAAGAGGTTATTTGGCCTTTGATTCTGCTGAAACACGCACAGGTTTAAATAGACTTAAATATTTATATGATGAAAAAGTGTTTGGCATTCCAGCTGACTGGGGTGAATCAAAATATGGCTCTAATCCATTCAAAGCAAGCAAAACTGTCATGACTCTTGGCAGTAGTGCGGGCGTGGCGAATGATACTACTGCTGGTAATAAGTTCCAAATTGGAGCCGCACCAGTTCCTTATGCTCATGCCGATAAAAAATATGTTATTTCTCAAGGTGCCAACCTAGCCTTATTAGATACAGGTTCCCGCCAACAACGCGTTGCTGCTTGGCAATTAATTAAATTCTTAAGCAAATACGCTAATGGCTATTTCTGTTCACAAACTGGCTATTATCCAACTTGTGCTTATGCTGAACAAGCGGGCGAAGATGGAGTCGCGGGAATGTGGGCTAATTACCACGATGAATTCGATGGTACAGATTATGCCACCTGGCTTGATGAAGCTCGTAATTCACTTAGTGATACCGACATCATTAGAGCCGAAACAGCAGAAATTAACTTAGATTATTACATCGATGAAGCAGAAAACTGGATTAAATTCATTGATCCACCATTTGCCGGTAGTGCCAATGTACGCGAAGCCGTTGCTTCAATCACACCTTGGATTTTCACTGGCGAAAGAACTGTCGATAACGCTATTAGAGAAATCTATAGTGTCTTATCAGATTATGTGAGGGAAAACTAATGAATAAGAAACTACTTTTTATTCCGCTTTTAGCGATGATTTTGGTCGCTTGTGGTGGACCAACTACCTCAAGCAGCTCTACGATTCCACCTATCCGTGATGTGGATGAACTTTTACCAACTCCGGTTACTGATTCACTTAAATTCGCTCAAGCCGACCAGTTGGCAGGTAAACGTTTTGCTGGACCAAATGAAAACGCTGTCGATCATATCGGCTATGTGTCTTTAAAGAGTGTCACTGACGGCGATACTGCCAACTTTGCTCAAGACGATTATGTTGATAATTACGGTAACTTTGTATCGATTAAAACACGTTTCTTGGGTGTTAACACTCCAGAAAGTACAGCGAAAGTCGAACCTTGGGGTAAAAAGGCTTCCTTATTTACTAAAAAGCAATTAGAAGATGCACAAGCGAGTGCCGACGCGGCTTCAACCGCTGGTAACAAAGTGTATAACATCGCTTTAATTAATAACCCTGCTAGTGGCAATTTCGAAATCAAAGATTCTTCTGGTAACCGTTGGTTAGCTTTTATTTGGTACCGCTTGACTCCAACTTCTGATTGGCGATTGCTAAATCTTGAACTAGTTGAACAAGGTTTTTCGCGCAATCAGCTTTTCGTTGACGATCCAGTATGTAATTACCGTCAATATTTTGAAGCTGTGGAAACAAAAAATAACGAATTCAAATATCGTGTTTATGGTGAAAAAGATCCAGGTTATGACTATGAAGAAAAAACGTATGAATATTCCTTATGGAAAATTGTTAATTTCTTCGATGAAATTGGCATTTCCGAAAGCGGATCTTCTGGCGTGGTACTTTGTGTCACCGCTTTAGTTGTTGGTATACAAGGGGACAATATGTTCCTTAGAGATGTTCTACTCGATAAAGAACAGGTTGAAGCTGGAGATAACGTTTTAGCTGGTTTATATTGTTATTCTGGCTTTAATTCATCTGTTACCTCCATCTTACAAAACGCCGCTGCTAAATATGATGATTTAGATGGCACCGGCGTTGGTTTGATTGTTCGCTTCTTCTGTCGTGCAACCATTTATAATGGTAATGTGCAATTAAGCGACTTAAAGTATTCCACAACTGGCAAAAAAGGTTTTAAAGCTATTAATGCTAATAACTTTGAAACTTACGCTGAAGAATTAAAATGGTCCGATGTTTATGAACAAAACGGAAAAGTTGAGTTTACCGATTTAAATAGAAATTCTTCCTCAGTTCGTCTTGAACCTTCAAGCGTAACAGCTTATGATGACCCAGCTACTCCAGACATCATGTATGATGACCTAGCTCCTTATCATTATCAATTTATTGATACTGAAGTGACTATCCGTTCGGTTAACGCCTCTGATCATGATGAAGAAGGTGGTCAAGGTGGTAGTGGCTATTGGTATAAAGGCAACGAAAACGATAAATCTTATACCGTTTATGCGACTATTAACGGTCAAGGTGGCGCATCAATTTTAACTAATTTAAGAATTGACAATTCTTTATATCCATTTATTGAACCAGCAACATTTGGTACAAGCGTCGCTACAGATTTGACTAGTGAAAAATCACCAGTAGGCACCAAATGGCATGTGACTGGTTATTTAGCTTTATATTTTGGAAAGTTTCAAATCTTGCTGCCAAACAATTACGTTATTCGCAATTATTTATATAAAGTTTCTTAAAGAAAGGACTAAGAAATATGAAAAACAAACACTTTTCACTTTTAATTCCCGCTTTAATGATTGTGTCATTAGTGGGTTGTAACCCCGTTAACAACAAGGCATATAACGAATTTGTTGCTCGTGCAGCCGATTCCGTTTCGCTTTTACTCAATTCCAACACCGGTAAGGAAATCTATCCTTCGGAAACTATTGAGCGTCAACTCGATAATTACAACTCCGTTTTAGCCTTAAAACAATTTACCTTCCAAGAAAAAGAAATTACTCTTGATTGGGAATATTCACCTGTTAACAAATGGGTTGTCGGTGTTTACACTTCTGATGAGTCCAGACTTAAAATGACTCCAATTTATGGACCAGAAGCATTTGAAGCATCAATCAAATGTAATGTTTCTTATGTCGAAAAAGGTAAGACATTAGGCAAAGTTGAATTAAATTGGAAATTTAATGTCGATGTAACCGTTGTTACTGAAATGACGTTACAAGCCATTAACGAAACATATGTTAATAACAACTTCAAACTCGACGGTTTAGCCGGCAAAGATGAAAATGATAACACAATCATTATTGGAACGCGCGGATATATCACTGCGACATTTGAACAACCAGATCATCTTTATGCTGGTGTATTCTTATCTGATGGCGCTTACTCAATGCAGTTGTACGCAGGAAAATTAAGCAACCTTTGGAATGAAGGCAAATATAAAGTCGGCGATTGTATTTTCGTGGTTGGGACGATTTCACTTTATAGTGGCTTGATGGAAATTGCTCCTACCTTCATGGAAGTCATTAATGGCGAAGCATATAATATCGCTAGTCCGGTCACTTTAGACGGAAACGATATTGCGTGGAACACTTCTTCGGCGGTATATGCTTCCACCTTGGTGACGTTAGATGATTGTACTTATAAATCAGGCAATGTTGATAAGGTCTCTAGTCACGCTAATATCATTTTCATGCACGGTAGTGATGAAATTGTTGTTGCATGTAATTACCACATTGGTCCAACATTCATGCAAAATATTAAAGACTTAGTTGGCGGAAAAGAAGCAACAGAAAGTGAACCAGCCGTTCCTGGATTTGTAGCCAACCAAACAAAGGTCAATTTGAGAGGTATCTTGAGTATTTATGATTCAACACTCCAAATCATCCCTGTTTTTGGAGCAGATTCTATTACTGTTGTTGAATAAGGCGTTTAGCATTATTCTTTTACCTCTTTAATATGAACAAAACTAAATTATTCAAAATTATTTTCCCCCTCCTATGTCTAGTCATTTCTAGCTGTGGAGGTAATGAAAATAAAAAATTTACACCCGGAGACGATTTAACCCTCACTTCTATAGAAATGAGTGAGCAATATGGTGAATCAACTCTCATCCAATATCGCGATTATGATATTTTAATCGATAGTGGCACAAGAAACGACGCTAATCATATAAGCGAAGTTTTGGTTGAAAAAGTCAGCGATCAAACAATCGACTTGCTCATTGTCACTCATCCTCACGGTGATCATATTGGCGGAATAATAAATGGGGCTTTAGATGGTTTCTCAATTGGGACAATCGTCGATTATGGCTACTCATTCCAAACTAGCGATACTGGAAAAATCGAAAACTACACTTATGTAAGTAGTTACATCAATTGGCGCAACGACAACATCCAAAACGGGACCACTTATTACCCGATTACTTCTGCGCTAGAAAAGCTAAAAACCATTACCATCAGTAAAAGCGACGACCTATACTTGAAATGGCTCAAAAATGATAATTACTTATCAGAAAATGAAACATTTCCTAATAGCAAAATCCCAACTGATAACCCTAACACGACCTCAGTATCTTGCTATATTGAATATAAAAATTGGCGCATAATCTTGTGCGGCGATATCGAATCTTCTTTCGCAGAACTGAGCATCGTCAACAACCATCAAAATCTCTTCAAAGAGCAACATCGCACAATGTTGAAAGCTAACCACCATGCATCATCTTCTTCTTTAGGAAGTAACTTCCTTGACTGGGTCAACCCAGAAGTGGTGTTTACTTCTAGCGCCATGATTGATCAAGTTGCAATTCCAAATCAAGTGGAATTAGGTAGTGGTAGTGGTCAACAAGATCATCCAAACAAATCAACTATTAAGCGTATTCAAAATCGCACGAATCAAGTGTATTGGAATGCGATTAACGGTGATGTGACCTTGACAATTGATGGCGTCAATGACTGCCAAATGTCGGGGAAGGGAAGAAACAAAAACTATTTTACAACCGAAGGAATTGAGGCTTCGGTAGAACAAGAAAAAAATGTTACTTTCTTCAATTCGGCTTTTTACCAACATTTCCTCAAAAAGTAATTTATACTACTAAATTAATTCGCTAAAAATTTGATACATTTTTTAGCAAAAAAGGTGATTACAAATTAAAATTTGTTAATTATAATTAAAGAGCGAAAGCTAAAAGGAGAAAAATAATGAAAAATAAGAAATTTTTTATCTTATTATCAGCTTTAGCACTTACACTATCCGCTTGTAATTTTGGACGATCAAGCTCTTCTAATCCAAGCAGCAACCCAGGGTCCACAAGTTCTCAAGATTCAGCATCGTCTGTTTCTTCTGCTCCTGGCTCTAGTGCAAGTAGCAACAATGTTATCGCCGTGACTGGCATCACTCTTAATAAAGAAACTCTCACATTAGAGGAGACAAAGAGTGAAACATTAACAAGAACTGTAATCCCAAGCAATGCCACTAATACTAGCGTTACTTGGAGTTCTTCCGACAATTCAGTCGCTACCGTATCACAATTAGGTAAAGTGACCGCCGTTAGCGTGGGCACAGCTACCATTACCGTCACATCTGTGAGCAATCCGTCTGTGAGCGCACAATGTATCGTTACAGTTACCGTTGAAGGCGGGACATATGGTTCGTTAAACAAACCATTAACAGTCGCCAAAGCTTTATTGTTGGCCGCTGAAGAAGTTCCAAATCCAAACGACTACACTCTCGAACCAGTCTATGTCAGAGGTTATGTGAGCAATGCTCCAACTGATAAAGGTTCTTATGCTTCCGGTATCTATTTAAAGGATTCTTTGGTAGATTCAGTGTCATTACTTGTTTACTCAGTAGACCACACCGCTGAAAAAATCCCATATCAAAACGACTTAATTACCTTACATGGTTATATCACTAACTATAATGGTCAAATTGAAGTTGCGACTAAGGGTACAACCAAAGCGGAAATCGATGCCGTTGTTCGTGGAACATCCACAATTACTTATTCGATTAAAAATGCTACCTTAAATGCTGGTGCTCCTGTAACTGGTCTTAATGGCAGTAAAATTACTTTCACTCCAACCCCTGCTGTTGGTTATAAAGTTGATTCTGTTTTAGTTGGCGCTGAAAAAATTGACCCAAAAGAAGGTGGCACTTATGAAGCTTTTGTAAAAGGCGACACTGTTGTTTACGTTCTTACTTCAGATACTGATTCAGTCATCGAAGAAGATACAATGGTCTATTCTGGCGCAACTACCAACATGGTTGAAGGCAACAATGCTGCAACCGTCGGCTTAGATCCATTAATGTTCACCGTCATTTCTGATAAACCAACTGGCATTTATGCTGGTTTAAATGC
>JAAYCD010000079.1 GCA_012744375.1 Erysipelotrichaceae bacterium
ACTAGAATTAGTGTGTTCTTCTTTACAATTGAAGAAGATAAAGCTTATATCAACTTTGATATCGACTTTGTCGTTGCAGGAAATAACTACAACACACACTTAAATCTCTTAGAAAACAAACAAGCAGACGCCAAAATGGATAACGCAATTAATGATAACTATGTTTATAACAATAAGTTAATCAATGTATACGCTAATCCATCTGCAAGCGCTTCTGATCAAAGCGAATTCTGGGGTAACTTAGCGTTCAAAGTCTCCGAAGCACCTGAAGGTGCTGTCGAAGGCAAACAAGTTGCTGCCGAATAATCCAACATTCATTTAATAAAAATATCTGGTTCTTTGGAATCAGGTATTTTTTTATGAAAAAACTATAGGTTGTGCGTCTTGTTAATGTGCCATATGGCTTGGTTTTTGTGTTTTAATATACAAGAGATAATAGAATTATTAATTTTTTTGCAAATTTATCTTGGTTAAATTTAATAAAAAGAGACCTTGTAAATAAGTCTCTTTTTTATGAATAGAAAATTATTGAAAAGATGAATTATTTTCTAGCTTTTAGTTGTTCGGTGATTTCAGCATATTTCTTTTCATCAATCTTAAATACCTTCGTGCACATAAAGATAGCAAGGACAATTAAGATTAAAGGGACGATAATCATACCGATGCCTAAACCGATGAATTGAGGATTGCTCGCGCTACTTAAAGCCGTTTCCATAGCTTCAAATGCTTCGCTTGCATCTAGCCCTGCATGCAATGTATTTTCATAATCGGAAATAGTCGTCGTTAAGGCATATAAACCGCAGATGGCCAATGTAGCATAGATTAATCCTTGTTGCACCGCAGAAGCCCATTTAGCCACTAATGCGCGCATGGAAGAAACGATGGCTTCTTTTCTTTCGCCAGTGTGCAGTTCGTTATATTCAATTGTGGATTGCATTTGCACGATAATAGCAACCGATACCAAACCTTGTCCAAAAAATAACAACAACGCGCCAATATAAATAAGCCAAGGCATATTAACAGCAAGAATAAAACCAAAAATTGGGAAACCAGTAAAAAAGAATAACAAATAGCCAGCGATAATAAATAAACCAGCGATACTATATATTTGTTTTCTAGTAAATTTTTTAGCAAAAATGGCATATAAAACTTGGGATATTAAAGTAGAGATAGCATACATTACCGTTAACATAAAGGAAATGCTACCGCCTTTAGTAGAGCCATAGCCAAATACTAAATAGCAATAATACATTGCAAAAGCTACGAGTGTGCCAGATGCTAAGTAGTTTAGAAAAATTGAAATGATATTGATTCTAAATTGATCGTTCTTCTTAAATAAAGTGAACATATCAGAAAATTTGACATCTTCTTGCTCTTTCTTTTCAATAGCTTGACCTCTAACGTGTTCTTTAGCGACGATACATAAAACGACTTGAGATATCAAATATAAAAGTGTGACCACGACTGCAATTCGACCATAAACTTGTTGTGCATCAGATCCAGCAGTTGGATTACCCACTAATAGTGGAACGGCACCATAAACTGCAAATATACCAATCGAAATAAAAATTTGCATGATAGAGGTGATGTTGTTTCTTTTAGCTTCATCGCTAGTTAACGAAGGAAGCATACTCCAGTAGGCAATATCATTAATCGTCCATGCAATATCCCAAAGAAAATAAAAGACACCAAATAATATGACATAATCCCAACCGTCATTTCCTTGTGGGTGGGCTAAAAATAAGGTTAAAACCACGGCGCTATTAATAAGAGCACCCATAAATATCCACGGCTTATACTTTCCCCATTTGAAATGGAATTTTTCAATTATCCACCCCATGATTGGATCATTAATGCCGTCCCATATGCGACAAATCACAATAATGATTGAAATAACACCCATTTGCGCCAAATAAGTATTTGGGTCCATGGATAATAATCCTGAGAAAGTAATGTAAGTAATTAAGAAGGCGCTTACGAGTTGATAACACGCATCTCTAAAAGCACTAACAGAGGTATATGTGGCTGTCGTGCTTCTTGGTGGAATATCGCCGGAATAAGTTTTCGTCAAATTGAAAAATCCCATACGTCATTTTTCCTTTTAAGTTAAGTTTGTTGCCATTATTCTACCATTTTAATGTAATAAAGACGACTACCAAAATCTTTCAGAATTCGGACGTCCTCGCTTACTCCATTGCCAGCCCATTCTGATTTTAAAATCAAACCATTATTCAAAATCGAACCATCCAGTACATAATTATCGTTTTCTTTTGGCATTGTCTTATATTTATTTATGAGGCGCATTAATGCACCATCAGGATTAATGTGGAAAGGTAAAACCATATTAACTAACGAGCCGAAATGTTTTAATTCATGGTCATGAGCAAATACACTGAGTTGATATCTCTTTCCTTCTTCTAAACCGAGATGACGAATGATTGTCTCTTTTGGAGTGGCGCTTTGTAAACCATTGAAATAGCCGATGATTGCTTCTTTGTTATCTTTAGCTTTAACCATCCATACAGCACTATCTCCTGCATATTCTTTTTCTTTTAATTTATAAAAGTCGCCGTATTGCAGTAGTTGGCGATGGTCTTTATAAAAAGAAATTTGTGATTTGATAACTTTTTCTTGGAGTGAAGTGAGTTCGTCTAAAGCTAATTCATAGCCCAAACAAGAAAATGCAGCGACAGGAAACTTATCAGCATAAGGAGTGTCTCTTAAGAGTTGGTGATTTAGATGTGCAGAAACATGACCCGTGATGCACGAAAGAGGATAGCCGAAATATAGGCCACCTTGAATCGATATTCTTTCGTAGTGATCAGAACAGTCACTCGCCCATGTTTGTGGGAAATAATGCAGCATTCCTAAGTCCAGTCTATTACCACCAGAAGAGCAGTTTTCAAATAAGATAGTAGGATATTTGCTAGTCAGTGTTTCTAAAACGCGATATAAACCTAAAACAAAATCATGATGAAATTGACCATTACCTGGAAAATCGGTAATATTGCGATTCATATCCCATTTAACATATTCGATATTGGCGCTGTCTAATACTTCGGAAACACTATTGATTAGATAATCTTGCACTTCTTTTTTTGCTAAATTCATCACTAATTGATGACGGCCAAAGGAAGGTTTGATACGTTCCAATGAAATGGCGTATTCTGGATGTTGTTCAAATATTGAAGAATCAACTGATATGCCTTCTGGTTCCATCCATAAACCGAACTTAAGACCTAGTTTATTAATCTTATCAGCTAAACCCTTCAAACCATGACGTAATTTCTTTTTGTTAACATCATAATCACCCAAACCTTTGGTGTCGTTAGTTCTTCTTCCGAACCACCCATCATCAAGTACGAATAATTCTAAACCAAAAGCTTTTGCTTTTTTGGCGATGCTGATGAGCTTTGCTTCGTTGAAATTAAAGTAAGTCGCTTCCCAGTTATTAATCAACACTGGCCGAAGATGCCCCGCAAAGTGTTCATTAACAACACAGGCATTAATAAAATCTGCCATTCTTTGCGAGGAGAGATTATATCCTTTTGCGGAATAAGTCATTAAAGCAAAGGGAGTCACAAAAATTTCGCCTTTATTTAACTTATAGTCAAAGAAAATTGGATTAATGCCACTTTGAATATGAACATGATCATAAGCATTAAGTTCAACTAGCTCTTGATGATTGCCAGAATACATTAAGTTAAAAGAATAAACTTCTCCATAATCCATTGTGGCTTTTTCTTCTTTAATTAAAAAGAAGGTGTTGTGTGCGTTGGAAGATAGGCCGCTTTTAGAATCGTTGATATAAATGCCGCGATGCAACTTTTGCTTTTCAGGATGGCTTTCGCCAATCCATGCGCCATTAAGATTCAAAACTTCAAAATTTTTATTGATCGTATCGAATTGTAATGAAGCGATTTTTCTAATAGACAAAACTTCATCTTCGTTATTAATAAGAACCGTATTTCTTACAATGACATCAAATTCGTTAGCAATATAATAATGTAATTCTAAAACAATATTTAAATCCGAATCTTTAAGGGAGATGATTAATTCCTCGTCCAAGTGATTTGGCATTGGCACAAGTTTGATGTCTACGATTTCTTTCTTAATTTCTGCTTTAAAAAACCTAAAATCAAAGACATAGCCTCTTTTGTCGTTTTTAATTATTATCGCGGGCTCTTTATTATCGCCCTTACCAGCGAAAGAGTATTCCAATAATTGATTATCAGCAGAAAAAGTTGGATCAACCGATTCATCCACGATTGTGGAAGTTCCTTTAGGAAAAGCTTCTTTTAATCCAAGACTTTCGATACTTTGCTCATCGATTTGAATCTTGTTTCCGAAATAGTCATTTACTAAATAACCAACCTTATTTTTGTGAAAAATATAAGAAAGATTTTTTGTTTCAATGACAAAATAATTATCGATTTGTCTTATCATAATTTATTCTCCATGTAGTACACTCTTGTTTCGTATGGTTGGAGCGTCTTTTCTTCATTGCTTTCATAGTTTGAAAGAATAAGCGCAAAGTCTTTAACGTCATTTGCCGCGGGATTTTTTACAGTTTTATTTTTAAAATTAGAAATAACAATAAGTTTGCTATTCTTGTTTTCTCTTACATAACTATAAACATTCTTGTTGTTTTGATGGATGAGTTTGTATTCGCCATCAATAGTAACAGGATATTTTTTTCTTAATTCGATTAATTTTTGATAATAATGAAAGATAGAATCGGAATCGCGTTTTGCTTCTTCTACATTAATATATTTTTTATTATCATTTACTTTCAGCCACGGTTTGACTTTTGAAAAACCTGCGTATTTGCTATCGTTCCACTGCATCGGTGTTCGCGCATTATCTCTAGAAACAGAAAATAAGTGTTTACCGATGAGCAAACGATAAAACCACGATTTTTTCGTCATCGCTACCATATTGTGCAACTCAACATCTTGATAATCTTCTACCTTATCAAAACTTGCGTTAGTCATACCGATTTCTTGACCTTGATAAATAAATGGAGTGCCAGAAAGCAAGAAGTAGGTTGTTCCAATCATTTTCGCGGATACTTTACGTAGGTCACCATCATCAGTACCAAAGCGACCAACACTCCTTCTTTGGTCGTGATTTTCAATAAACAAAGAATTCCAACCTTTGCCATTTGCTAGACCAAATTGATATTTACTCAGTCTTTTTCTTAATCTGTTCAGCGAAAACTTACGGTGCAAATACTTCACACCAAAGAAGTTATCTACATCCGTATGCGAAAAATTAAAAATCATATCGAGTTCTTCTCGTTCGGGTTTGACTAGCTTTATCGTGTCTTCCAAAGAACATAGAACCGATTCACCAACGGTCATGCAGTCATAATCTTTGAAAGCCTTCTCATATAAAAGATGGAGATATTCATGGAGTCTAGGACCATTAACGTAGGCATCTTTGCCTACCAAGACAAGTGAAGGGAATCGATCTTTGAAATCTTGTTTTTTACTAATTAAAGTAATGACATCACACCTAAAGCCGTCCACACCCATATCTAACCAATAACGAAGAATATCAATTATTTCTTCGCGGACTTTTGGATTTTCCCAATTTAAATCGGGTTGTTCTTTGGTAAATAAACGTAAATACCAATCTTCGGTATCCCCAATTCTCGACCACGCTCTTTCACCGAAAAAACCAGTCCAATTATTTGGTGGTTTTTTGCCGTTTTTCTTCCCTTTTCTTATAATGTAATAATCGCGATATGGTGAGTTTTTATCTTTAATAGCTGCTTGAAACCATGGATGCTGGTCGGAAGTGTGATTAACCACTAAATCCATAATTAATTTAATGCCTCTTTCATGCATGCCAGAAAGCATTAATTTAAAATCATCAAGTGTACCAAAGGGAGGATAAATATCGCGATAATTAGCAATATCATATCCATTGTCTTTTTGTGGGGAATCGTATATGGGAGAAAGCCAAACACAATTAACTCCTAATTGTTCTAAATAATCGAGTTTTGAAATAATACCAGGAATATCGCCTAGTCCATCATTATTTCCATCACAAAATGAGCGAGGATAAATTTGATAAACAACAGCATTTTTATACCAATTGGTGCGTTTATTAGTCATTAAAAATCTCCTTCGGTGTAACGAGACAACATTGAAGTAATATGAAAGTTTATTTCAACTTAATTACATTATAAAACAAAAGGTTAAGTTACACACAAAAAAGAGACCTTATTGGCAAATCGCAACTGATTTATGGTTTGTTTTTTTAATTGAATAACACAAATATTAAAGGATAAACACCAAAAAGAGTTTGAAAAAATCTTTTTTTATGCACATTAATAGAAAAAATGTCTTTACTGTGTAAAAATAAAAACATAAAAGGAGAATCAATCTGTGAAATATTTAATTGTCTACGCTCACCCTTACGAAAAAAGTTTTAATCACGCTATTTTGGAAGCACTTACGAAAACTTTAGAAAACAAAAAATACACCTATGAAATCATTGACCTTTATGCTGACAAGTTTAATCCTGCTTATGATGCGGTTGAACTAAGTTTGTTTTTTGCTGGTAAGACAGCGGATCCCCTTGTTACCAAATATCAAGAAATGATTAAAAAAGCTGATCATTTAGTTTTTGTTTTCCCTGTCTGGTGGAACGATTTGCCTGCTATTGTCAAAGGCTTTATTGATAAAGTCATGAAAAAAGACTTTGCTTATATCTTTACCGCCAATGGTTTAGAAGGTACATTAACTTTTATTAAAAAAACTTATATCTTTACAACCGCATCATCAACGCAATGGTTCATTGAATCATTTGCTGGAGATGCCATTAAGAAAACCTTCATGCAAGCGACCTTAAAACAAATTGGGATCGTTGATTCCGAATGGCGGCACATCAGTTTTATGGAAGCTGACACGCTTGAAAAACGCGAAAAGTTTCTTACCGAGATAGCCGAAGTCATCGAATAAGTCTTTTGATAAGCAATGTTTAACCAAATAGGCAACTATTGAAAGTAATTTATTGTAAATAAAACAAGAGTGAATCTAGATATTTTTCTAGGCACTCTTTTTTCTTTTAAATGGTATAAGTAAAATTATATATATTTTCCTATAAAAATATGATGATTAAGTGCAAACAAAAAAAGAAAACTTTTTTCATTAGCACAGTTACACCTTTTACTATATATTTAAACTTGGTGGTTATCTAATAGAGGTTAGAAGATAAAACAATCGTTTATTTTATTTTTTTATTAATTATGACTAAATTACTTAAATTTAATGTGATACTTTCAAAAAAATTTTTCCATAAATAGATCATATGTTATGATACTTTTAATATGAAGTAATAATCACTCATAGAAATGTAGTAAATTTTTTGAAAGGATTACAAAATGAAAAAAGTTAAATTTTTATTAATTGGCATTATTTCTGCCTTATGTATCGTGGGTTGTGGAAACCAAACATCTTCAAGCAGTAGAGTCATTGAGGATTATGAAGATGATGGTTCGGAACACCATGATCCAATGTACATTACTAATAACTTCGGTAGTGATGCTGCTAGTGAGTTAGTTGTTCAATGGCAAAATATAGATGGTTCAACAAACCAAAGAGTGCAAATTACCACCCCAGACGATGTAGACTTCACCTATGCTCACAATGTTGAAGCATCATATAGAAAACTAGACATCGATACAGCAAAAGTTGGCGAATATGACAAAAATGGTGTTTATAGAGCAGAAATTTCCGATCTTGAACCCGGAAAACAATATATCTATAGAGTTGGTGCTAATGATGCGTGGTCAGATACTTATTACCATTTGACGGCAGAAGGAGATAGTTCAAATTTTTCTTTCACCGTGGCATCAGACCCACAATCTCCCGCCCATACTGAAATGAGTAAAACTTTAAATGCGGCAAACGAATATGACGAAGATCATAGATTCTTTTTCCTTGCTGGAGATTTGGTCGATGATATTGGTAAAAAACCTGCTGAAATCAAGAGCTATACTCAAGCCGCTTCTGAATTTAATAAATATAAAATTATTGCTACTACTCAAGGCAATCATGATACTTATGAAAACAATCAGCCGAATAACACTTACAAATTTAGTCAAGCAACAATTTTTAACACATTTACAACATTCCCAAATAATGGTTTTGTCCAAGATGATGTGACAAAGTCAAACTCTTATTATTTCCGTTATAACAATTTGTTGTTTGTTTCATTAAACACCATGGTCACTGACGATGCCTATGCACCACAAGCTGCGTGGTTAAGAAATGTCTTAGACGAACAAAGTGATGCAGATTACATTGTTGCGACAATGCATATTGGTCCATTCCAAAGTGAAAATGATAGCGAATGGAAAGAACCAAACGTTAGAAAGGCATTCCTCGGAATTTTCAGCGAATACAAGGTTGATGCTGTCTTTTATGGACACGACCACTCCTATGGACGTACTAATCCAATTGCGTTAACTGGCAACGAGACTGTCAACGATCTTAAAATATTCAACACTACACCAAATGAAGACGGAACGGTGTTTTCGATGGTGGGTGCTACTGGTCCAAAATTTTATGATTTAGGAAACAATTCCTACCAAAGCAACATCTTTAGTGTTAGAAGTGATGCAAGACCTGGTACGTTCGTTAACGTGCAAGTAAATGACGATGAATTAGAAATTAATGCTTTTAAACTTTCAACTACAACAGACGGAGAAATTATTCCAATTGATTCTTATTCAATTCCAAAAAAGAATCGATAATGGTTTAATAGTTCAGTTCATCCTCTTTGATGGGCAAAATTAAGATAACAAAAAGGATCTCTTAATGAGATCCTTTTCGATATTTGAGGTCTAGACAATAGTCTAATATTATTTATTCAATACTTGGGCAACACTTACGGCAACAGCCACAGTGGCACCAACCATTGGGTTGTTACCCATACCAATAAGGCCCATCATTTCGACGTGAGCTGGAACGGAAGAGGAACCAGCAAATTGAGCATCGCTATGCATTCTGCCCATAGTATCAGTCATCCCGTAAGAAGCTGGACCAGCCGCCATATTGTCTGGGTGCAAAGTTCTACCTGTGCCACCGCCAGAAGCAACAGAGAAATATTTCTTACCAAGTTCGATACATTCTTTTTTGTATGTACCAGCAACTGGGTGTTGGAATCTAGTCGGGTTGGTGGAGTTGCCAGTAATGGATACATCAACTCCTTCAAGATGCATTATAGCTACGCCTTCTCTAACGTCATCAGCGCCATAACATCTAACAGCTAAGCGATCTGGATTATTACCGTATTTGGTTTCTTTAATAATCTTTACTTTTCCTGTGAAATAATCGAATTCGGTTTCAACATGAGTAAAGCCGTTAATTCTGGAAATAATTTTCGCCGCATCTTTACCTAAGCCATTAAGAATAACTCTAAGAGGTTCTTTTCTCACTTTGTTTGCCTTTTTTGCAATACCGATTGCGCCTTCGGCCGCAGCAAAAGATTCGTGACCGGCAAGGAAGCAGAAACATTTTGTTTCATCGCTCAATAGCATCGCACCCAAGTTACCATGACCCAAACCAACTTTACGATCATCCGCAACAGAGCCTGGGATGCAAAATGCTTGTAGACCTGTACCAATCCATTTGGCAGCTTCGGCTGCGTCTTTAGCGTTGTGTTTGATAGCTAAAGCAGCACCCACCATATAAGCCCAACAAGCGTTTTCAAAACATATTGTTTGGATATCTTTGACCATGGTATACACATCAAGGCCTTTACCTTTAAGAATTTGTTCAACTTCTTCTAGGGAAGCAATGCCGTTTTCGTTTAAACATTTGTTAATTTGAGCGATTCTTCTCTCATAACCTTCGAATAATGCCATACTAGTTGCCTCCTATTCGTGACGAGGGTCAATATATTTGACACCTTCGTTATAACGGCCGTATTGACCTTTAGCTTTTTCTAAAGCTTCTTCGGCTTTTAAACCTTTTTTCATGAAATCGGTGAATTTGCCAAGAGATAAATATTGATAACCAATAATTTCGTTATGTTCATCAAGAGCCATCGAAGTGATGTATCCTTCTGTTAATTCAAGATATCTTGGACCTTTTTCTTTTGTGGAATAAATGGTACCAACTTGACTTCTTAAACCTTTTCCCAAATCTTCTAGGCCTGCACCGATAGGTAAACCGCCTTCAGAAAAAGCGCTTTGGGTACGACCATAAACGATTTGTAAGAACAGTTCGCGCATCGCGGTGTTAATCGCATCGCAAACCAAGTCAGTGTTCACTGCTTCTAATAAGGTTTTACCGACAATAGCTTCGCCCGCCATCGCTGCGGAATGAGTCATGCCAGAACAGCCGATTGTTTCAACCAAAGCTTCTTCGATGATACCGTTTTTGACATTAAGGGTAAGTTTGCAGGCACCTTGTTGTGGAGCGCACCAGCCGACACCATGAGTTAAACCGCTGATGTCTTTAATCTCTTTTGAATAAACCCATTTTCCTTCTTCAGGAATCGGAGCACAACCATGATTTGCGCCACATTGAACTTTACACATGTGTTCGACTTCTTTTGTGTAATCCATGTTTTCCTCTATATTTCTTTTGCACGAAGAAGTATAGTTCCTCCTATTTCATTTTTTTAAATAGCGGCTGTGCAAAGCCGCTTTATCATTTAACGCATATAAAATGCGTAATGAGCATTTTGGTGGAGCCGAGGAGAATTGAACTCCTGTCCCAAGAAGGTTCTTCAATAACGTCTACAGTTTAGACGATATCTAGTTTTTAACACGTCTTTGCGTATCGACAAGCTAGAACGTGCGAGGTAAACGGAATTTCAGTGCCGGTAACTTACCGACTCCGAGCACCTATCCTTTTGTTATGACACCCTGACTAAGCGTGAAAGGAGAAAACCTTAGGGGATGCTCTGCCCGGCGCTGTGCGTCGGATCCTATGTCGGAAGCTTAATTAAGCTAAGCAGAGTTGTTGAGCTCTAGGAGCTCTCATATAACTGTTGTCAGTTATTTTGTTTTGATGATTACGTCATCACTCGACTGCAGTTAGAGACTAACCATTCCCGGTCGAAACCTATACGACCCCAAGCCAACTTATTTTAATAAAATAATAGGTGATTTGCAATGTAATTAGGAAAAATAGACCGATATTCGATTATTGCGATTACTGATGGAAATATACAAAAATACCAAGGAAAACCTTGGTAATAATTATTTCATTTCTTCTTTTTTGAGTTTTGCCATATTGATATGACAGTAACCTTGCGGATTCTTATTTAAGAAAGCTTGATGATATTGTTCGGCACGGAAAAATTTGTTTAGTGGGGCAATTTCAATTTGATATTTGCCAGTTACATGGCTATTAAGATAATTTGTAATTACTTCCTTTTCTTCTATAGTAACATAATAAACACCAGTACGATATTGCACACCTTTATCTCCACCTTGTTGATTGAGTGAATAAGGGTCCACCACTCTAAGATACAATTCCAATAATTTTTCTAATGAAATTATTGTATCATCATAGTCGATTTTTACAGTTTCTGCAGCATCGTCCAAACCATGCTTTAAATCTTCGTAGCGAGGGTTATCCATTGTCCCATTAGCATAACCAACTTCAGTAGCAATTACTCCTTTGGCTAATGAGAAATACTTTTCTACTCCCCAGAAACAACCACCAGCTAAATAAATCGTTTTCATGTTAGTAATTTTACTCTATCTTGACTATTTCCGCAAAAATAAAATAAAAGTTGAATGAATAATTAAGTGCAGTTC
Organism: Erysipelotrichaceae bacterium; assembly: GCA_012744375.1. GTDB lineage: Bacteria > Bacillota_I > Bacilli_A > RFN20 > CAG-826 > RUG14515. Next base: position 11,789 of record JAAYCD010000079.1, read on the forward strand.
ACTAGTGGTAAAAATGAAAAATCGATAAAATGAATTATAACCACCATTAGAACATCGTATTTAATGAATCGGACTTAAATATTTGTTATAATGGAGTTACGAAGTAGCCATAACTGTTGAATGAAGATTAATATGTCTTTCAATTTTATGGTCTATAGAAAACACAGGTTTAATTCATCATCTATTACCGGAAATGCGGTAATTTGAAGATTCATTGTTTTTAATAATTTGTCAAAGGAGTAAACAACATGAAAAAAATTAATATATTGGCTATTGTCGGATCATTAAGAAAAGAATCTTACAATCGTCAACTAGCGATGTATGCCAAAAAAATAATCGGTGATCGCGCCGAGTTTGAGATTCTTG
>JAAYCD010000054.1 GCA_012744375.1 Erysipelotrichaceae bacterium
ACTTCGTGATTAATATCATGTGACAAAAAGGGGAATAATCTTTCTTGATCAATGAATCTCAAGGTCGCACTCTCATAGTTAAAAGGAATAAGACTATAGTAAGCAAACTTTAAGTTACCTAAATTTAAGCGATAATAATAATCGACGTCTAAATAGTCACTAAAAGAGGTAAAATCTAGTCTTTCATTAATACCGAACAAGGAAATCCCGTCGGCAAAAAAGGCGAAGTTTTCACTTGAAAATATTCCGTTTTTCAACGTTTGAAAATTGATAAATTGTGTTTGAGGGAAATTAAAATTTATCGTTGGATACGATTTAAGTATTGTCGAATTTGCATCATAAATTTCAAAAGTCATCCCAAGACCTTGGGTGGTCATTAAATTACTTATTGGAACCTTAAATGTCACACTTTGCAAAGTTCCAGAAGTATAATGATGGGAATTTTGTGTACTTGAATAAACTTGCCCGCTGTTATTGCTTAGGCGCAATCTTTCTCTTATATTTTGACTTTGAAAATAATAACGATATTGGAAAGTAATATAGTAATCTGGGTCGCCGTATTTAAACGGTCCATATATTATTCCATTAGTAGCGATGTATTCGCTTGGAGTCTGAGCGCTTGAAGTAACGGATGTACTAGAAGATGACTTCGATGAAGATAAACTGGACATTGAAAAAGTGGAACTTGGCGGCGGTAAACTTGGCAACGATGGACTGGGATTATTGGGATCAACCGGCGTAATATCTCTTGCTTGCACCACCGCAATATTTGGCAAAATAAAAGCTAGTAAAATCATCGGAAGTTTAGACACGATAAAACACCTCCAAAAAACGCAGCATCGCTTGCTTTTTATAGCGATAGAAACTCGACGTTGAGTATATGGATTTCCACCAGCCATCATAACCTTGGAAGAAAAACTCGTTATTGATAATACTGCGGTCTCTTTCGTTGAGTGACTCAAAGGCAGATATGACTTTAGTAAGATAAATTTGACAAGCTAAATTACTTGTTTGCTCTATTTGATTACTCAATAAATTTTCGGTTCTCAATTGGGCTATTTTGCGCGCCAAAAAATAGCGCCTTGCAACGCGTTCAGCCAATTCACTCAATTGCTTGAAACTTACTTCTGACAGCGTCATTTTTTTGCTCCTACTTAGCAAATAGGTTACACTTTCTGATTTTGTCCAAAGAAATAATAATTTTGTGTTATTTTATATCATTTTGTACTGGCGTTATGTTAGTGATTGACTGTAATATGGAAAATAGCGATTATCGATACTGTTTTATCAAAAATAGTTTAATATTAATAAAAGGACCCAGATATGATAGTACTTAGCGGGGCTAGTGCTTCCGGCAAAACAGAAGCGGCCAAAATGTTGATGACAAAATATGGCATAAAACGTGCCATTACCACTACTACCCGACCAATGAGAAGTCAGGAAGTCGATGGCAGAGATTATTTCTTCGTGAGCAAAGAAACTTTTGAGAAATTAATTGCAGATGGCGCTTTTGTGGAATACACGATTTATAATGGTAATTATTATGGTTCTACCAAAAACCAAATTGCTGATAATCGATCGGTAGTTATCGATTTAGAAGGTTTAAAATCATATACGCAATTTAATGACAAAAGAATCGTCACTTTTTATTTATCTGCTTCTGAAGAACTTTGTTATAAACGTATGTTAGAAAGAGGCGACACAGTAGAAGACGCCCAAAGAAGAATTGCCAATGACCGCAAACTATTTGCGAGAAATCGCATTCCAAAAGTTGACTATATTATTGATTCTGGAAGCAAGTCGATTGAAGAGGTCGCCGATGAAGTGTATCGTCTATATAACGAACACCTCAAAGCAAAGCATCAGTCTTAATTAAGATTTTTATATTTGTAGGCGAAAGCTGGATTGAGAAGGACATCATATGTGATGCCTTTTTCTTTAGGAATATAACTAAGTACATAGTTTTCTTTGCTAAATGTGGAAAAGTCAATTTCATAAGGTAAGGTAATTTTCACTCTTTGCCAATTTTTTGTAACCATTAAAAGCATAAATTTCAAAGTTTCTATTACATCACTTTCTTCAAGCAAAGAAACAATGATTTCGTTTTCTTTCGGCAAGAAAGGAAGTGGACCAGGAATTAAATCAAACTTATTATAAATATTGACCATTGGAATTTGATCAGCACCCAATTCTTTAATAATCGCTTGCGTGGTTTTAATTTCTTCCTCCATAAATGGATCAGATATATCAACGACTTGCACTAATAAGTCTGCTTCTTTGATTTCTTCTAATGTCGAACGGAAGGCGTCGACCAAATAAATAGGCAAATCAGAGATAAAACCTACTGTATCGGTCATAAAGAAGGTCGGATAGCCATAGATCGATATTGCCCGAGTTGACGTCTCTAACGTCGCAAAAAGGGCATTTTTCTCTAGGACGGTTTTCTCTTCTTTACTCATTTTCACCAAACGATTTAAAAGTGTCGATTTACCGGCATTGGTGTAACCCACGATACAAATCTTAGGAATCGGATTATTTATTCTCTTGCTACGGGAATTGCGACGCGAAAGCTTAATGGCGTTAAGCTCTTTCTTCTTTTGATTAATTGCGGTGGCAATTTGTCTTCTTGATAACTCAATTTGCTTTTCGCCTTTACCTTTGTTATGACCAGAGCCACTTGTGACTTGGGCATATTCTGCTTTTTCATCAATTAGATGATTTTGTAGATATGATAATCTAGCGATTTCGACTTGGAGCTTCGCTTCTTTAGTGCGTGCATTTTTTTCAAAAATGTCTAAAATAACAAAAGTGCGATCGATAACTTCTAAATTAGTTATACTTTCAATATTCTTTTTTTGTAATCCTGATAATTCAAAATTACAAGCAATTAGCTCGATTTTGTTCTCGGGATGATTTTCATTATAGTTGAAACAGTAATAAGCGATTTCTTCTAATTTACCTTTGCCAATATATGTGCTTTTTTCAATGGCTTCAATATCTTGAGAAAAGAAAGAAATGACATCGAGGTTAACTTCTTTTAAAAGCATAACAAACTCATTTTGCGCATGATTCAAAATAAGGGAATTGCTTTTACCAGTGGAAATAACCAAGACTCTTTTTGGAGTTAAATCCATAAACCCTACCTTTCTTCTTCATTATATGTTAAATCTGTCACCATTAATCTTTTGACGGTAAATTCATCTGCTTCCAAAACCTTAAAATGATAGTGGGCGAATTCAAATTCATCGCCAGGCTTAGCAAAACGATCCAATATGTCCTGACAAAAACCACCAACAGTAGTATAGTCAGTATCTACCTCGTCATCATCATAATCAATATATTCAAAGAAGTCTTCAATGTTCATTGTTCCATCAACAATATATACACCATTGCCTTTGGTGACATATTGTTCTTCAATTTCATCGTCCTCATCGAAAATATCACCGACAATTTCTTCTAATAAGTCTTCCATGGTGACAATACCTTCGGTACCACCATATTCATCTTTAACTATAGCAATATGAATTTTACTTGTTTTAAATTCATTTAATAAGTCCAAAATTTGATGGTTTCTTGGGACGACAAGCGGTTTATAACAAAGCGACAAAATGTCGATATCTTTTTCATTTGCTAAAAGTTTTTTTGCTAAAGCTTTGACTGGTAATATACCGACAATATCATCAATTGTGTCTTCATAAACTGGAATACGAGAATGTTTAAAGAAATCTTTATCTTTGATTAATTCATGAATATCATCATCAACGGCAATTGCAAAAACATCGACGCGAGGAGTCATAATTTCAAAGGCCGCAATATCATCTAAATCAATCGCTTCTCTTAATAAGTTGGCTTCTTTTTCTTTCAAGATGCCTTCTTCTTCAATGACGTTAACCATTTCATCTAAAACATCAACATCGATTTCTTCTTCTTCTTTAGCTTTTTTGGCAAACAATTTTCCAAAAAGTTTAAATGCTTGCGCAATCGGCCAAACAAAGATGTAAAAAACATATTTGACGACTGTTACAGGGTAAGCAAAATAAATAGCTAAAGAATAGTTGAACCTTTTGGCAAAAGCTTTTGGCAAAAATTCACAAAAAATAATTATAAATATAGTAAAACACAATGTGGCAATAACGGTGCCGTAATGAACATTGCTTGCTTCTAAAGACAAGCCGATAAAGGTGACGAGAGAGGAAGCAAAGATGTTGACGATATTATTACCAAGCAAAATGGCCGAAATTGGCAAATCATAATCTTCCACAATTTTTAACGCGGCCCTAGCCCGTTTTTCTTTTTTGCCTTTTTCTCTAGTCAGGCGATCTTTATCGACAGTAGAAAAAACCATGTCTGCACCAGATAAAAACATAGAAAAGAGTGAACAAACAGCAATAATCAACCAATAATACCACTGCATAATTATTTGCCTTCCTTTACATGACTTGGTTCAGAAATATCTTCAACAAGTTCTTCCAAAACGTCATCCATAGTAACCATTCCGAGTATTTTATTATCTTTGTTTCTCACAATAGCAATATGCGTGTGGTGTCTTTTAAAACCGGTGAATAAATCATCAATCATAATATCAGGAGAAACGAAATATGGTTTCTGCAATACTTTACGAATAGAAACAGTTGGATCATTTAAATAAGCACTAAAATAAGATTTTAAATGCAAAACTCCAATCACATTATCAAAATTGCCATCATAAACAGGAATGCGAGAATAATTAGTTTTTAAAATAATCTCGTGTAGTTCTTCTTTTGTCAGATTTTTTATGTTAAGGGCGAAAATCTTATTTCTCGGTGTTAACACTTCTTGTACGTTGGTGTCGGCAAATTCTAATACTGATTGAATAATGTCGACTTGTTCTTCGTCTATTACGCCTTCTTCTGAAACCTTTTCAACGATGCTTTCGAAGTCTTCTTCATTAAAAGCTGTTTCTTCTTTAACTTTGAATATCTTTTCGATAGTTTTTGCCATTAAATCAAAAATTAAAGTGATTGGGTAAAGTAACAACATTAAAAAATATATTGGATAAACAAGTATTTTTGACAATGTGTCTGGAATACTCCTTGCGATAGTTTTTGGGAACGCGTCGCCGAAGATATAAAGTATAAAAGTAATCAAAACTGAAGAAATTATTGAAACAGTTTCATTAGAAACACCTGTTGATTTAAACAAATTATAAAAAGAAACTGTCGAGACAGCACTGGCGATGATAGCGACTATATTATTGCCAATTAAAACGGCGATGAGGGCACGGTCATATTTTTCGCGTACTTTTAACACCAGTTTGGCGGTTTTATTACCTTCGTCTGCTTCAACTTGCATTTTGAAGCGATTTACTGACGCAAGAGCGGTTTCACTAGCTGAACAGAAAAAACTTGTGAGGACACAAATGATGATGATCGTCCACGACAGAGGCACTTCCATTTAACCAACCACTTCCTTTCTTTTTGTCAGCGTATAATAAAATACCATATTATTATAATAATTCCAATAATTATATGATGATTTTTAATGATTTTGGCTTATAAATGCGCGAATTTTTGACCACCTTTTCCATTGAAATAACGCACAATCAAAGCAGTTATTCCAATAAAAACCAAGATGAAAATTCCAAGCAAAAGCGCCACAGGAAAACCAAATAAATAATTCAAAAGAATATATAAACCGACAAATAGAGCCGATAAAGCCCAACCGCCAAAAATGGCAATCATCACTGGCGCGCTTTGTTTAATTGGAGTCATTTCGTTAGTCCATGTTAAATTGACAAAACTTAAGCTTAAGAATACGGATGCATAAGCGAAGAAAATTACATAAATCATGGACAATACGCACACCAAAACTTTATCTAGGATTGATCCTTCAATTAAGGCTACGAGTGAAATGGAGGTAAATAAAATTGGCGGGAGAGTCAAAATAATTTGCACCCACGCTTTAGCATGCAAAACGTATTTTGGTTTTACAGGCAATGATTGGTATACCCAAATATGGCGTCCTTCTAATGAAACAGATGGCGCGGCAGTATCATTCATCGCCGAAAAAGAAAACATAATAGCGCACGCAATAATGATAAATAATCCATCAAAACCAGCGCTCATTTCATTTTGCATTAATTCAAGTAATTCGGGCCCAAAAATTAAAGCCGCTATTCCCATTCCAGTAATGAAAATAGTTCCTAATCCGCAGTTGAGCATATAAAGCGCGCTAGAAAATAAGCGCCTAAATTCCTTAAACAAAACAGCGTGAAAAACGGAGCGACGTTTATATAATCTTTCTTTGTAGGCAATTTTTTTCTCACCATAATTTGCAGTAGCAATTTTAATAAAATTAAATGAAAGAATTGCCCACACTAATCCTGAAATGGCTAAGTTAATAACAAGAAAGACAGCAGTAAACAGCCAATCGCCTTCGCCCATCTTACCAAACATGTAAAGTGGATATAAATATTGCTTAACGATATTCCCATATTGCAGTGCGTCTTCAACGAGTGTTTGTACAAACTGACTACCAAAAGTAAAAGCAACATAGTATAAAGCAATGCCGACAAGAGAAAGTAGAACTATGACAAAACTTTTGGTCTTAAAACGAATACTTATTCTTGCTACAACCCAACCCAATGCACAGGAAAGAATTAATACAATCAAGGAAATAATAAAAACTAAAAGTAAGCCACAGATGAATCTACCGATGGTAAATCCTGCAACGAACCAATATATGACAGTGGCAGGCAAGATGACTAATCCTGAATACATTAAACCTAGCAAATAAACATTTAATAAACGAGATACAATGATATATTTCACAGGAATTGGCATCGATAATAATAGGTCATTGTCTTTAGATAAATATAGACCGGCAAAAGTATTAAAAATACTACCAAAAGCGCCTAGTAAAATGGCAATCATTGAAAAAATTAAAAAATATAACCATCCGACATCCTTTTCAACAAGTGGTCCAGCAAGGCCAAAGGCCATAAAACCAAACATCCCACCAAAGATGACTAGCATTAACAAAGCAAATAAACAGAAAAACAAAATGACTTCTTTTTTTGAGCGTTTGCGATTCTTCTTAAAATCGTAAAAGTAAGCTCTAAATACTTCCATCAGTTGTTTTTTAAGTAGTACCTTAAGCATTATCTTCCTCCAATTCTAAGAAAACTTCTTCTAAGCTTTCATCACCTTTTACTTCTTCCATGGTGCCTTCCTTGACTAAATAACCATTTTTAATAATAGCAACTTTATCACATAGTTTTTCTGCGACTTCAAGCACGTGAGTGGAGAAGAAAATTGCCCCACCATTATCGCAATGTTCACGCATCAATTTTTTTAAAGTGTGCGAAGCTTTTGGATCTAGCCCAACAAATGGCTCGTCCATGATGATTAATCGGGGATTATGAATTAATGCAGAAATAAGTGCTAATTTTTGTTTCATACCATGGGAATAGGTGGCGATTGGTTGCGCCAAACTAGCGGTTAGTTCGAACATATCACCGTACTTTTTAATTGCTTCTTTTCTTTCTATTGACTTAATACCAAAAATATCAGCAATGAAATTTAAGTATTTAATACCTGTCATAAAATCATATAAATCTGGATTATCGGGGATATATGCTAAATCTCTTTTACATTCAAGGGGATAATCGGTAATTGAACGACCATTAATTAAAATACGACCTTCATCAAAATTCAAAATACCAACGATACTTTTTAAAGTAGTAGTTTTTCCTGCCCCATTATGGCCAATAAAACCATAGATTTCACCTGGCTTAATATGGATGCTCAGATTGTCAACTGCTTTCTTGTCCCCATACTTTTTGGTTAAATTTTCAATGACTAACATAAACTATTCTCCTTTTTCAATGGCGTAATATTTTGCTAAATGCTTTTCGCCTTTATAATTAATTTCTTCTTCTTTTTCTAGCGGTATCATATGACATTTTTCCATCACTCTCTTGCTAGCGATATTTTCAACAAAATAGCCAGCAATAATGCGTTTATATCCGATGCGGAATAACTCATTTATCGCCATGGATAACGCTTCGGTCATATATCCTTTTCGGTGATAATGACTATTAATAACATAGCCTAATTCAATCTCACCATCTTTTATATAAACATCATTAATGAAACCAATTAAAGTATCATCTAGGCAAATAGCATAAACAAAATGATGTTGACTGTGGCTATTTCCACATAGTTTATTAAACAACATTTCCGCTTCTTTTTCATCATGAAAATCTGGAATCATGTACGTCTTTTTCACGATTTCATCAAAAAAGATTATTGTGACCGCTTGTTTATCGCTTTGTTTAAAATTTCTAAGAGTTAAGCGCTTAGAAGTAATCGATTCACTTTTAAGCATTATTTTTCTTCCTTAGATAAAATAAGCGTCTAGTTTCTTTTTGTTCGCCAGGCCAGGCGAAATATTCTAACCTTTCAATCACAAAATATTTTTCTATAATGGCGGTCCATTCTTCGTCGGTCAGACTTAATAGACGCAATACACCATTGATATATATTTGGTTATCTACAACAGTTAATCCGCGTGTTTTTGCCGTTTCACGGTCCATATAAAAGTTCAAACTAATGATGGCACACCCATCTTCTGTGAGCACTCTTCCTAAATTGCAAACAATTGTTTCTGCCATTGCTTGAGGCACGACATCAACGACGTTAGAACAAAAAATACCGTCATAAGTGTTGGATGGTTGTTTTTCCAACCAATTTTCGTCAATTTGGTGAAGATGGATATTGTCTTGAACTTTGAAAGCGCGAGCATAATAACTCGTCATTTTGCATCCATTAGGAATTACTTCTACACTAGTGATGTTTTGTCCACCACTTTTAGCAATAATGATGCTTGCCCAGCCACTACCACATCCATAATCAAGTATGCATGCTTTTTTGCCTAACAACTCAGCAGCACCAAATAACTTTTGCGAAGGTGCCAAAGTTAGATAATCAACTTCAGCATCAACATCGGATTGTTCATCTGCTGGTTGCTCAAATTGATATGATTTATTCCAAAATTCAACCAGTGTTTGATAATCTTTCATGTTTTCTTTTTCCATATCCATTACCCCAAACATTTTTTTGACTGATGTATGGTTCGAAGAAACTTGAACTTTAAAAAGTTCTCATTAATCTAGTGACCTTATGGAAACTTTACAAAAAAATAGATAAATAATCAACAAACAATAATTTTTTGTCGATAAATAGTAAACTTTTATTAGTATAGTGTTAATAAAACACGTCAATAGTCCATGAAATAAAAACTCGCCCTTATTACTCATATAGAGCAATTAATTAGCGAGTAAAGAAACTTGTGGTGATCCCACCGGGAATCGAACCCGGGATTAGACCTTGAGAGGGTCTCGTCTTGACCTCTTGACCATGGGACCAGCGAGAGTAATTATACCCTCGTTTATTTAACTAATAAAGAACAAACGTGATTGATTCTACGGTCACTTTCATCCTTACCTAATACCTTCATTACTGAATATAAATTAGGGGCATTTTTGCGAGCAGTTAAGGTAATGCGTAAGATCTCTGCAAGGTCACCAATGTTACCTTTATAGGCGGCAGGATTGGCTTTATATTCCTTGGTATTCGTAGCATAATTTAACTTAGCACCAATTTCTTTGAGGCTGTTGAACCAAGCTTGTTCATCTTGTTCACAAGATAAATTGTTTTTAATAGCCACCAATGCTTCAATTAAATCTTCTTTTGTAAATCTATCATTAAAAGGTAAACCCTTAGCCACTTCAGCTTCATATAAATCTTGGTAGAAATAACCGATAATATCTAAAACATTGCCGAACTTTTCATAATCTTTGCGCGGATTAATCTTTTCGCGGTCGATATTCATAATCTCGGCAAAATAGTGAGGATTATAATTAATTCGCTTAGCTAATTCAGGTGCATATTTATCAGCATAATGCTTCGCAAATAATGTGATTTCGTCCTTATTTAATTTTGCGAACAACTCACGGGCGAAAAAATTGAGTTTGCCCATATCGAAAAGCGCACCGTCTAACGACATTTTATTCAAATTAAAGATAAAATCTTCCATATGCTCGAAGTTATTTTTTAAAATCCATTCTTCAAAATTTGAATTAGCAATGGTCATCAAATACATAATCAATGCTTTTGGATAATATCCATCCTCAATGAAATAAGAAACAGCGGCTTCGCTATCCAAACGTTTTGATAGTTTGCGTTTGTTACCTGTATTTTCATCAAGTTTCATGATAACTGGAAGATGGGCATAGTTTGGTTTGTTCCAACCAATTGCATCAAAAATTTGCACGTGAATTGGCAATGACGCTACCCATTCCTCGCCACGAATCACTGTAGTTGTACGCATGAAGTGATCGTCCACCACGTGAGCGAAATGATAAGTTGGCAACCCGTCGCTTTTGCAAATAACAATGTCTTGATCGTTTTCTGCAATTTCAAATTCACCTCTAATCAGATCGGTAACTTTGATTTTGTTTTCGTGATTGCCTTCGCTCCTAAAACGGACGACATAACGTTCGCCATTAATTATTCTTTGATATCTCTCTTCATTACTAATATTGCGATATTTCGCAAATTGACCGTAATATCCTGGATTAACTTTTAGTTTTTCTTGTTCCTCGCGAATCGCTTCCACTTCTTCAGGAGTGCAAAAACATGGATAAGCTAAACCAATTTCTAACAAATACTTAATAACCGTGTGGTAAATTTCGCTGCGTTTAGATTGAATGTAGGGACCGTAATTACCCTCTTCATAATCGCCAAAATAGCCTTCGTCAGGAACGACGTCAAAAATCTTAAGTTGTTCTATTAGTCTTTCGCCAGAACCAGCAATTTCACGTTTCATATCCGTGTCTTCAAGACGAATGAAAAATACACCATTGGATTGTGTGGCTACTTTGCGGCAAATCATCGAAGTGAATAATGAGCCTGTGTGCAAAAATCCAGTTGGAGAAGGAGCAAATCTAGTAACTTCTGCTCCGGCTACTAAATTTCTTAAAGGATACTTCTTTTCTAAATCTTCAATCGTCAAAGTAATATTTGGGAAAATAGCGTCAGCGATTTGTTTGTTCGTAATCATGGAATTTTACCTCTTAAAAATCTTATCAAAATACTATTGCAAGAAAATCATTGTTTGCTATAATAATGGGGCGATTTGGAAATCCAATTGCAGGTGTAGTTCAGTGGTAGAACGTAACCTTGCCAAGGTTAATATGCGGGTTCGATTCCCGTCACTTGCTCCAGAAAAAGCACTACCTAGATGATTATCTAGGTTTTTTTATTGGTTGTCATCATCATTTTGTTCATTTTTTAAAGATTCTTCGATATTTTTCTTTTCTTCGGCACTAAAATCAATGCTTCGTTGAAGCTTTTGAATGATTTCATTGATGGCTTGTTCATTACCTTGTTTAAAGTGGTTTTCGTATTTTTTATAAATCACTTCTATGTTTGGATAATAAAAAGGCAAGAATATAAAAAGAAGAGCTACACTACCGATCATCACTAATGATGGCAAAAGAGTAATGTCTTGAATGGCAAAAATACATATGACAGAAGCGACCACCATGCCAAAAACGGATAGGGCTAGCAATGGCCAGTTAAGTGCCCACCAGTCCTTGCGCATTTCTTTTCCAAAACGACGATAAGTGTTGTTGACACATAAACGAATAATTGGAATTGTCGATACGAGTACATTAGCACGATAATATAAAGAAATTGATGAAAACGAAATAAAGTATATAAACGAGAGCATTAACGGTGCTATTGCCATTGCCTCAGCATAAGTAAAGAAGGTTAATAGTAAACCATTATTTGCGTTAAGCATGTTGTTAAAGTCTTCGATACTTAATTCATTTAAATTAAAGACCACAACAAATTCTTCGATCGCATCGACAAAGAATTGTCCGTAGTATGATTGGAAAATAAAATACAAAATAGCAGAAAAAACAAATGTTCCACCGAGATAAAATAATACAGCTTTTGCAAACGAACTTATTGCGCGGAACGTGCCTCTAAACTGTGGGCGAAAATAGCCAAGAAAATAACTAAAGAAGCCAGGCATACTAACTGGTTGGTTTATTTGTAAATAATAACTTGAAATGTGGCAGGCAAATAAAAACGGCAACAAGAAAAAAGGAATGACAATGATTAAGAAAGCAAAATCAATCAGAGTTAACATTGTGACTAGAATCATCGCTAATCCGCAAAATATACCAATTGCGATGTTGGCATAGATGTTGTTTTTGGCTTTATTAAAAGCTTGTTGTCTAAGTGGATTTTTCATTATTTTTTCCTTCTGTTTGCTTTAGCAATCGCTTGGACAGCATTAGCAAGTTGCTGTTCATTTATTGCTGGGAGTGGGCGTTTTTCAATAGCCCTGATCAAAGCAGGGAAACGCTTTCTTTGAATAATATAAAATTGCTTTGAATCACTCGTTACTTGTACTTTGCAATCATCATTAATCAAAACAATGCCAATTAATAAAGAAGCATTGAGTCCAGTAGCAGCCGACAATTTTTTTGTTAAATTTTTTGATTGAATAATAGGATTGTCGGTATATGCTTTTTTACCTCTATGTGAAATAAATACCAAAGATCCATCGGTTGCTTTGCCAACCAAATCACCTTCGTAATATTGTGAAGTAATGACATAAATAAATTTATCACCAAATAAAACATGGTCTACTAAAGCATTTTTATTGTCGTCAATTCTAAAGACAAATTGATTTATGAGATAGTAATCATAATCAAGGGCGGTTTGATATACTTTCTTATAAAACTGAATTTGGAAATTTTTGCGTTTATAATAATGTGAAATCGGAATATATAGAGCAATACCAATGAATAATGCTAAAGCAATTGGCACAGTGATGATAAAGGCCAATTGTAAGTCTGTCATGTTTCCGTTAAGTAAAATTTGGTGCATATAATTAATATATCAAAAATGACCTTAATAATTAAGGACATTTCACACTATTTTAATCTAGAATTGTTTTACCAGTTTTGATGGCGTCGATTATCTTATCAAATTCTTCTTTGCACATTTTACGAGAAATGGGTGGTAAATCGTTCAAAGAAAACCAGCGAACATCGTCGGTTTCATATTCATGCTCACGTAGTTCACCGACTAGTTTTGCTTCGAAAAGAATCAAATATTCAGGGATAATAGCGTTTGTCTTAAAAGGGGTTCGATTCAATAGGCCAAGCAATCGCACAATTTCAATGTCGGCTCCTGCTTCTTGCAAGGCTTCATTTTTGGCGGTCTCTGTAGCCGAATCATATAAATCTGCCCATCCTCCAGGAAAAGAATATGTTTGAGATTTTGCTTCTCTAACAAATAAGGCCTTTTGCTTATCTTCGCTTAAAATTACCGTCCTAACAGTTACATTTGGTGTAGGATAAATATCCCTAGAAAAATAATTCGGTCGATTAAACTTTACTTCTAAGAAATTTTCAAGCATTTCAGTCGTTAAATCGTTGATTTGCTGATAGTTAGTTAGGGCATATGGATCTTTAGAAAAAACCAATCCAATTTTAGCGATGGATTGGATTTTAATTAAATAATCGTAAAATTCTTTGCTCTCCATGATTAATCAGATGAACGATCCGACATGTAGTTATCAAAGACGCGAAGGAAATTAGTTTGGTTAACTGCTTCCAAGCCACCATTAACGGCGATAGAAATACGGCCTGTCTCTTCTGAAACAACTACAGTAACAGCATCAGAAATTTCCGAAATACCAATCGCGGCTCTATGGCGAGAACCATATTTTCCAGCGAATGGTTTCGTAGTTGGAGTATAAAAAACACTTGCCGCTAAAATTTCATTCCCATGAATTACTACTGCACCATCATGCAAACGAGTACCGGGATAAAAAATTGTTAATAACAATTCGGGAGTCACAGGCGCGCGAATCGGTACGCCATTTTTAATGATGTCCTTAAGTGAGGAATTTTTCTCAAAAGTAATAATTGCGCCAATGCGAGAATTAGACAAAGAAATTACAGTTGTTTCAATGTTTTTGAAAAGCTGTTGTGTGTCGTAAATTTTTTCTATGCCAAAATTAACTGGTTTTGCAGTGCGACGAGAAAAGGGGTTGGCAATAAATTTTCTTAAGTCGCCAAGATTGGCGAAGAAGCAAGCGGCTAAGCCTGCAGCAGATACAAAAGAAATCAATTGGCAGACGGTTTCTAAGGTTAATAAGTAAGCAGTCACATAAAGCAAGAAGGAAAACACAAGGAAAATAAAACTCGTTCGACGTTTAGATACTTTCGATATCACAAAAAACAAAAGTGCGTAAACTAAGACAATGACAACCATTGAGGCAATAAAATTGCCAATGTTATTTTCCCAAGCAAACTCCATAACCGTGTTCGCCCTCCTTTTAAATTGATGGTGTTATTTATATTATTGAATATATTATCAATAATTGACAGCAAATTATGCTGTTTAGTTAGCAATTTTCACAATTGTTTGCGGATCTTGACTCCGTTTGTTAACTAAACGAATTTTGTGTTTTTTGCTAAACTCTTCGACAAACTGTTCACCAGTATCGGTGATACGAAAAAATAGTTTGTTGCTTTTTGAATCAAAAATCTTTCCTATATAGCCATAACGAAACAGCATTAAGGTTAAATGTGAGACCTTCTTACTTGTGTATGAAGACAAGGTTCCAAAGGTAGGAAAAGCGGAGAATGGCCTAGTTTCTTCGTCAACTTTACCATTGAGAATTTTGAATATGCCTTCATTCAGTGGATAATATTGCAAATCGTTTAAGAGTTTGAGTGTTAACAATACTTTGTAATAAGTCTGGTTTAAGCGTAGCTGTCTCATATCAATAGTCTACCTTGTTCATGAGGGAAGGTCAAAGACATTCTCTATTGAGAAAAGGCCATAACTTCGATAGAATAATGACGAAAGAGAGATTATATTCATGTCAACTCCTCATATAAATGCTAATCTTGGAGATTTTGCGGAAGTGGTTTTAATGCCAGGCGATCCTTTACGCGCTAAATGGATTGCGGAAACCTTTCTCCATGACGTTAAACTAGTGACTAGTGTTAGAAACATTTTCGGCTACACTGGATATACAAAAAATAACAAACGCATCAGCGTAATGGCTTCTGGTATGGGTCATTCCTCCATCGGAATTTATTCATACGAACTATTCGCCAAATTTGGTGTCGAAGCCATTATCCGCGTCGGCACATGTGGTGCTTATCAACCAGACATCGGTTTATACGATGTTTTAATTGCCAATACCTCTTCTACCGATAGCAATTGGGCACACCAATACCAACTTCCAGGTACTTTTTCCGCCGGCGCGGATTTTGATTTAGTTCTTGCCTCGGTCGCTGCTGCGAAAAACAAAAATGTGCCAGTCCATGTCGGCAATGTTTTATCTTCTGATGTTTTTTATAACGCAAACGTCGATGCTTGGAAAAAATGGGCTGAAATGGGTGTGTTGGCCGTCGAAATGGAATCATATGCACTATACTGCAACGCAGCAAAATTGCACAAAAAGGCACTTTGTATTTTAACAGTTAGTGACTCCTTCCACTTCAAGGGCGAATTAACTCCCGAAGAAAGAATGAATGGTCTTTCAAGAATGATTGAAATCGCCATTCAAGCTGCGGAAACTGTGGCTGATTAATTTATAATTAATTTAATGAAAAAAACATGTGGCATTGCCACATGTTTTATATTGCTCGTTAATTTATTTTTGCTTACCAATTGAACGATATAGTATCAGAAGAGAATTAATAACTAAAACTACGGTCAAGCCAGTATCGGCGATAATTGGCACCTCCATAGGAAGATTAACTCCAGGGATAACGACAAGGATGAAGACAATGAGTTTCACTAATAAAGCGAAAATGATATTGAATATGGCAGTGTGGCGCGCGATACGGGCGATTTTAACTGACTCATACACCTTAGCAGGATTATCATTCATGATGACGATATCGGAGTTTTCAACTGCGATGTCACTACCTATAGCACCCATTGCATAACCGACGTCACTTCTCATGATGCTTGGTGCGTCGTTAATACCATCGCCAACAAAGGCGACATTTTTCTTTGTATCACCCATCTCTCTTTCAAGAATTTCAATTTTATTATCAGGGGTTAATTCGCTATAAACTCGATCAATACCCAATTCTTTTTGTAATGCCAAAGCATTTTCACGACGATCTCCTGTTAGCAAAATGACTTGCATTTTTTCTTTGTGCAAAAGCTTCACCATATCATAAGAATCGTCTTTAATTTTATCGTCTAAAACGATATAGCCGAGGTATTTGCCATCTATTTGACAGTGGACAATAACGCCTTGTTCATTGGTTGGATTAACCTCAACACCAGTTTCTTTCATGAAAGTGGCTTTACCAGCAAAGATGCGTTTTCCTTCATAAATGGTTGTAACGCCTGAACCAGCGATTTCTTTAAAATCAATTTGTTTGGCCGCAATAGCTTTTACGTCAACATCATGACAAATGGCCTTTGCGATTGGGTGCGTAGATAAGCTTTCGACAGCATATAATGCATCCATAAGTGCTTTTCCATTAACTCCTTCAGCCGGAACAATTTTTTGAATAGAGAAGATGCCGTGGGTTAAAGTACCAGTTTTGTCAGTGACGACTTTTCCGATTTGATTTATTTCATCTAAATAATTAGTTCCTTTAATGACAATACCTCTTTTGCTTGCTAAACCGATGGCGGCAAAATATGCAAGAGGGACAGAAATTACGATCGCACAAGGACAACCAGTAACTAAAATCATTAACCCAGAGACAAAATAAGTACGCCATTCGCCAGTTATAAGGCTACCAAGCAGGAAAACAACGATCGAGAGCAAGACAATTATTGGCGTATACCAACGCGCAAATTTTGCGATGAATTCATCGGCTTTGCTTTTGTTTTCGCCACTATACGAGATCAGTTTGATGATTTTTGAAACAGCACTATCTTCGTAACGTCTTGTAACTTTCACTTTAATGAAACCTGCTTCTAATAAACAGCCAGCAAAAACTTCCTTGTGGTCAACATCTCCAAGTACTGGAACAAATTCACCAGTCAAAGAAGATTTATTAATATAGCCGCTTCCTTCGATAATTTCTCCATCGACCGGAATCATTTCGCCGGCACTAATAACCACGATGTTTCCGATTTCTAATTCTTCTGGATTAACTTTATAAACTTGATCACCATCTAAAATATTGGCGTATTCCACTCGTAATTGAATGGCATTCATAACAGCTAACTTACTTCTGTTTGTGGCAAACTTTTCAATAATTAAACCGATTTGGAAAAAGCCTACAATCATCATGCCTTCCATTAAGAAGTCAACACCTTTATCGATATGGTGCGTGTCGGTTGGTACCATTTGATAGGCCTCAACCATATATATAACTGAAAGTGCAATCGCCCCTAAAACGGCGATAGTTATTAATAGGTTGTGGTCAATGATATTTTGACGGTTTTTGATGTGCACAAGCACACGCCAGGATACATCATATAATAATAATGCGGTCGCAACTATATATAGTGAAAATCTAATCCACCCAGTGGTGTCGATACTGTTTATTACAAACATGTTCACTACAAAGATAATCGTGGCAAAAATAACTCTCAAGAGTGTATATAACATGTACCCTGTGAACAACTTAATATTGTTTTCGGGGGCTTTGTTATCTGATTCTTTTAAGGAAAGCGTGTTGCTTTCTACTTTGGCAATTAAGCCTAATAGTTTTTCAATAGAAAATGCGTCATTAGTAAAAGTAATGAACATTTTATTTGTTGAGAAGTCTATATGAGCTTTTTCAATTCCTTCTTGTTTATTGAGAAATACTTCGGTTTTGTTCGCACAGTTAGGGCAATCAAAACCCGAAAGGTGATATACTTTTTTAACCATTGTTTGTTTCCTCCATCACATGTTCGTACGCTACGCTTAATAACAAACGGATGTGTTTATCTTTTAAAAAATAATAAACTTTTCTTCCTTCTTTTCTGGTGCCCACCAGTTGAATGTTTTTCATGACTTTCAATTGGTGCGACACTAGGGATTGGGAGGCCCCAATTTCATAAGCGATATCGTTAACGCATTTTTCAATCATACAATTTAACATTTCGCATGATTCACACTTCTGGTCGCTTTCCAATTTGCAGCAGCAAGATGTATCATCGAGTAACGCAAGCATTATTTTGATGCGTGTTTTGTCAGATGCGGTGGCAAGTAGCCTTTCCATTTTCTCAATTGCACTTGGGGATACGCTTTTCATTTTTCGACCTCTGGACTATTATATGAACGTTCATTCATATTTTCAAGCAAAAAGAAAAAAATGTTTTACGAATGAGGTGTTGGTTTAAAAACCAACAACCAAACACGTCACATAGCCAAGCACAACTGCTAAGACAAAACAAAGACCAATAATATAGAAAATTTGCTTAACGTTTTTGTATTCTTTAATAAGTACCATGACGCCTAGCCCTGTATTGACTAGCAAACCAGCAAATAAAGCTCCAAAAGAAAGAGAGTTAGCTAAATATAGTTCGGTGATAAACACACTTGAAGCACAATTAGGAATTAAGCCGATAATCGATGCAAACAAGGGGGCTAAGTATTTATTTGATAACATAAACGCGTTGAAATATTCTTGACCGACGAAACCTATTAGTAAACCCAAGGCGAGATTAATAACAAATACATATAAAAGGATTTTAAGCGCGTGAACCAAAGGATGTACGAGATGTTCATGTACTGGTGTTTTTTCATGGTGGTGTTCAATACAAACTGGTTCTTCTTCGACATGGTCGGCCTGTTTAATTGATTGTTTACGAATAAATACATCGACCAATAAGCCAACTGAAGCACCAACAAGTAACTTCAAACCAATTAAAGGGAAGATGGCGAAAGTTTTTTCATTCCAAGAAGTCAAAAGCACTAGTAATGCTTCATCACTACAAGCAAGGAAGACAGCCACCAAAGTACCAATTGTAATATATTTTCTTGTGTACAAGTCTGCAGCAACGACACTTGTTCCACATTGTGGAATTAAACCAAACATCGCTCCAAATAATGGCGCGGTTCTTTTTCTTTTAACTAAGAAGTTTGCCACGGCTTTTTCTATAAAGGAAAGGACCAAGTGGAAGAAAAATACGAAAACAAAGACAAGCAAGCTGTCTCTGATTGAGTCTTTTAATATATCTAAGAAAATGTTCCAAGTCATAGAGGTTTGGCCTTAGGCCACGTATATCATACCATTAAAATATTTTTATTATATAGAAACGCTTAAAATTTTAATAACTTGATTTTGTTATGAATTTTTCATCACTGCTTCATCAATTCCTTGTGCAATCACTTCGATGATGTCGCAACAAGATTCCAATGATCTGATGATTGTTTCAGCGATATAAATATCTCTTAAGTCGCCACCGTTTTGATATAGTTCGCGCATCGAAGTTAAAAATAGCTTATCCCCTTCTTCTTCGATGGATAACACTTCCATAATTTTATCTTTTAAGATTTTTGATCTTTTAAAGTTTGGAAATTCATCAAGTACAACCGCAAGAGCATTACATTCTCTTTTAATAATACCAATAAATTTAGTAGTACAACTCGGTAGTTTTTTCGCATTGTAAATGTACATATTAATAAGTACATCTTCGATGTAATCTGTTGCATCGTCAATGCTGCGAATTATCGATAAAATATCTTCGCTTTCAATTGGGGTAATAAATTCTTTTGCAAGTCTTTCTAAAGCATCACGCAAATACAAATCTGCGTCGTGTTCGATAAGGTGCATTTTTGATTTTTGTTCTTCGGTGATGCCGTCTTTAAAATTATCCACCACTACTTCAAGATAATTGATGGCTTGAATCGCAAAATCGAATGATTCGGCGAATGATTTGAAATAATAATTAACTTCTTTTTTTTTCATTTTTGATTCCTCCTAAAAAATAAACAAGAACAATTTTGCAACTAAAAAGCCACATAAACCGCAGCCTGGGAAAGTCAAAATCCAAGTAAACACCATATCCTTGACGACTGTCCAATCTACCGACTTAAAACGTTTTGCTGAGCCGGTGCCCATAATTGATGTGGTTTTCATATGTGTGGTTGAAACTGGAATACCTACCAGCGAAGAGAAAAATAAACAAGTGGCAGCAGTAAAATCTGACACAAAGCCTTGATATTGATTTAACCTAACCATATCCATTCCCACCGTCTTAATAATCTTATAACCACCAATAGACGTACCAAGACCCATGATTAACGAACAATAAATCATTAGCCATATTGGAATAACAAAGGCTCCGTTGGCGCCAACAACACTTGGCTCAATAAAACTAGTTGCCAGTAAGAAAACGCCCATGAATTTTAATCCATCCTGAGCTCCATGCATAAACGCCATTGAAGCACCACCGAATATTTGCGCTTTGGCAAAGAAACGATTTGCTTTATTGCGGTTGACGTTTTTAAAGATTACTTGTACGAGTTTGGTTATACCAAAAGACAAACCGAAACCGATAACTGAAGCAATGATAATTCCATACAACACACTAAGCCAGGCTGGACCAGTGCCACTAAAACCTGCTAAGCCGTTTAACGCTACTGCAGAACCTGCAATACCCGCGATAAGTGCATGACTTTCACTAGTCGGAATACCAAACATCCATGCCGCAGTTGCCCAAATAACAATGCCCACCATTCCAGCGCATATAGCAATTAGCTGTTGATTAGGGTCACCGTTAAAGTTTCCCATATTCGAAATAGTTGCAGTCACACTACTGCTAATCAAAGACATAGCAAGGACACCAAGAAAATTAAAAATGACCGCCATAATAATTGCGGCTTTTGGTGACATTGCCCGTGTAGATACGACTGTAGCGATTGCGTTGGGAGCATCTGTCCAACCATTAACCAAAATAACAAACGAAACCAAAATTACTACAACGAGCAAGATCGGTTTATCCACTGCTAGGTTAAAAAAATCAAATAATTCCATTATTTCTTAATCTACTCCTTTTTGAAATCATAAAACATTAAATCATATATTTAATACATTGGGGTTAAGTCGAAATTCCAATTCCTTTCAACTATACCCTTTCGCCTTTAGTGGGATGGACAACACCACAAAGTGTCTAATCCACCTTCTTTGGTTTTATGGTCTCAATTGGAGTTAATCAATAGAATTACTAATACGTGTCGAAGACTTTTCGCTCAACGATTCTTCGAGATAATAGCCTCATCGCTTGGTTCAGTTGTTTAGTAAGTTGAACCAACCGATGAAAATACTATCCTTCCCTTGCGAGCGATTTGATCTTACGACCGTTAACGTTTTTCTAAAATCTTAACCTTTTCAAAACCATTAATAAGTTTCCACTAGGGTAAGGCTTCTTTGGTGGTAAACATTTTTTTCTAACACGCATAGTTTCAATACCATGGCGTTAGTCATACAAAATGGTAATTGCACCACCAATCATAGTTAAACATATTTAGTGTTAATACGGCAATATATTTTGGAAATTAAGGCTAAAGCTTCGGTTATTATATATTAAAAAACGGTCCGTTAGCCGCGCCGCTTCTTTATTATATTTATTATTATGGTTTTACACTTCTTAATGCTAAAAATGTCGGGATATTAAGGTCTTGAAGTCTAGTTTCTCCATCGGTGTCCTCAAATAAATGCGTCAACATAAAACCAGCTTCAAGTTGCCCGCCGATTTGTTCCTCCAATGTGTGCGAAAACTGGACGCCACCATCTTCTTTTTGCAAAAATTCCATTTGTTCCGGATTAACAAGTGGGTTAAATGGTAATTTGTTAACAACGCGTTCATATTTCTCATCTAGTATGTAATCAATAAACATATCAATGCCAGAAACAAGGACGCCTCCATGTTTTAAAACCCGATAACATTCTTTCCAAATTGGTTTAACATCTTGAACATAACAATTGGAGACAGGGTGAAAAATCACATCAAATTCACCATCTTCAAAAGGAAGTCTTTCGGTCATATCACCACGGATAACTCTAATTTGATAACCTTCTCTTGCGGCGACCAAGTGCTCACTATTTAATTGTTCGGGTGAATAATCAAACACCGTACAATTCGCT
This sequence comes from Erysipelotrichaceae bacterium, assembly GCA_012744375.1. Classification (GTDB taxonomy): domain Bacteria; phylum Bacillota_I; class Bacilli_A; order RFN20; family CAG-826; genus RUG14515. The sequence goes on from JAAYCD010000054.1 coordinate 22,139, forward strand.
CCGAGCGCAGCAAATATTGGCATTTGTTGACCACCACCACAAGCTAAACCTAAAAGTTTTTTTCCTTTCAAGTTTCCAAGCCATTCATGAGGCACAGGTTTAGTTGGCGTTAAGGCCACATCCCAAATACCCTTTTTTGCATTATCAAAAACTTCATGAGTAATTGGTTGCCCCCATTTCCAACCACTTTTTACCCAGCGATCAATGGTTTCGGCGTTAATATCTTGATATTTCATAATTATATTCTCCAAATTTAATTTAATTCATAGCTGTTTTTGTAAGCCATCATCTAACATTGGCAGCAAGAAACTATAGATAAATGAATACTTTAATGTTTATAAGTATTCCACAAGGTCAGTGTTTTTTTCTTTCGTGGTGTCTATTTGATGGCTTGGCCGCTATTACTGGATATCCGGCGACCAGAATACTGACAGGAACAAGGTAATCTAGAATTTCAAATTCCGTGACTAGTGCTTCAGGAATAAAATGCATTACCCAAGTTGAACCAAGACCTTGGTTAGTAATTTCTAGCATCATATAAGTAGTGGTAATTGCTGCATCTATTTCGCCACTGAGTTTTTCATCAAACTCTCTTTTCCAACACTGAGTCTGATCATAGCAAACAATAAAAGCTAATGTTTCATCGAAATGTGAGTATTTGCACTTTTGCAATTTTAATAAAGCTGTTGGGCTTTTAAAACAAAAATCTTAAGCGGCTGATAGTCACACGCGCTAGGGGCAATTTTTGCCGCTTCTATAATAGCACAATTTTATCTTCTTCTACTTGTTGAGATGAAAATTTTCTCACTGAATAACGCTCGTTTAACAAAGCCAACAAATCAAAACCTTTTCCTTTGATTAAATCTTTTTCTTTTTTAGAAAAAACATTTTTCATTTTGTAGACCCTTTTCTTAGTTATTTTTGTTTTGCTATCGAAGAAGTTCTTTTGCGTCTAACAACTGGTTTTTTAACTGGTTGCTCAACTTCTGGCTCTTTAGGAATTTGCATTAATCTAGGTTTAATTGCAATTTTCCATACATTCTTCTCTTCAATTAAATCGTAATAATCTGCGAGTTGTTTTTGGAAAAAAGGCAAGATTCTTTTATTTGGAGCTCCATAGTTTTTTGGATTAAATTCTTTGTCCTTAACACCCAACAAAATAGATAGTCTTGATAAGTACATGTAGCCATCGCTATCTTTGTTTTGATCGATAATACCATTGACCAAAGCAACAAATTCATTTAAACGTTGATCGATGCTTTTGTTGATTTCTTCCAATTCTTTTTTATTAGATACTACTTTTTTAACTTCTTGAGATTTCTTTGCATTATAAATTTGTTCAACGTTAATAAATTGATCGCAAGCACTCTTGAAGTGTTTGCTAACATTGTCTCTACCAGCACCGATGACAAAACGATTGTTTTCTTTTAGTTTTTTAACTAAAGGGGTGAAGTCTGCATCATGGGTAGCTAAACAAAAAGCGTCAATGTAATCTTTGCTTAAAAGCTCAATTGCCTCAATTGACATTCTAATATCAACAGCATTTTTGCCAGTTGAAAACCTGAGTTGATAAATTGGATCCAACTCTAATTTCTTAAATTTATCTGCAAGTTTTTTGCCTTCTTCATTAGAAAAATAAACTCGCCCGATAATCACATCTCCGATTTCGTCGAGTTCATCAAACAAGATATCAAAATAATGGTCCTCATTGAAATTATCATAATCGACCAGCAAAGCGATTCTTTTCATTTCAGTATTAGTGTTTTTCATATTTATTCCTATGCCTTTGCTTACTAAAAGTATATTTTACTTTTGGTAGGATTAAAATCATTTTTGCCTGAAAGGGTTGTTCCGTTGATTATTTTTATTGTAATAAGCAATATTTATACCCAATTATCAAAGTTTCGACTTCCAACTTATATATGCTATCTTTGAATATATTGCTTTTTTACAAATTCAATTGCTTGTCTTTAAGGTAACAAATCACTGACTTAGTTATTGACCAAAATAGTCAGTATGATATTATAAGTGCATGAAACAATTTGTTAACTTTGAAAAATTGCCGGAAGAAAAGAAGATAAAAATAATCAACGCCGGGCTTGAACTATTTAGTCAATATGGTTATGACCAGACACCTACTGACTTAATCGTAAAAAAAGCCCAAATATCAAAAGGAGCATTATTCCTATATTTCGAAAACAAAGAAAATTTTTTTATATATCTTTTTGATTACGCTTCTAAGAAATTGATTAATGAGGTTAATCCAAATCCCCCTCAAATCAACATGGATATTTTTGATTACTTGCCTTATGTTACAAAACAAAAAATAGACTTATTATCTAAGTGTCCTTATCTCATGAATTTTGTAATGAAAGCCTATGAACAAAACTACCAATTATTAAAAGATAAAGGCGGTATTGATTTTTTTGAAAACTATCAAAAGCAAGCTAGTTTCATCTATGACAAAATTGATTTTACCACTCTTAAAGAAGATATTTTCAAAGAGAGATTTCTTTCTTGGGTAACAATGATATCGCAGGGCTTTGTCCAAACCTATATCCAATTTCCTAGTCAAATTCACGACAAATTAATCAATGATTTATATGCACTTTTTGATCAATTAAAGAAAAGCTTTAGAAAGGAAAAATTGTGATTATAGCCAAAGGATTAACTAAAGACTATGGCAATGGCAGAGGAATTTTTGATGTCAGTTTCCAAGTGGCTGCTGGCAGCTGCGTCGGTTTTTAGGCCCAAATGGAGCTGGGAAAACCACTACCATTCGACACTTGATGGGTTTTATTCAATATTATGACGGCGAGGTTTCCATTAAAGGATTAAACTGCAAAACCGACCAAGTGAAAATTCAACGTTTTTTGGGCTATTTGCCTGGAGAAATTAACTTTTTTGATGATATGCGTGGTAATGAACTTATCGGCCTAATTGCCAAGATGCAGGGATTGAAATCTTTGGATTATTCCAAAACACTTTTGCAGTACTTTGAATTAAATCCGAATATGAAAATCAAAAGAATGAGCAAAGGGATGAAACAAAAGTTGGCCATTGTTATAGCTTTTATGGGTGACCCAGATATTTTTATCATGGACGAACCCTCTAGTGGATTAGATCCTTTGATGCAACAAAAGTTAGTTAATCTCATATTAGAACATAAAAAACGTGGCAAAACTTTCTTTCTCTCTTCCCATAGTTTTGAAGAAGTAGAAAAAACGTGTGATCGCATATTAATGATTAGGGAAGGCAGAATAATTAATGATAGCCACGTCGAGACATTAAAGAAAGAACAACTTAGGAAATATGAGGTGGTATTTGCTAAGCGTGAGGATGCTGAGCGTTTTGCTAAACAAAATGGTGGCTTAATTAATAAAGATTGTTTCGTCACCGTCGAAGTATTAGATTCATTTAGTTCTTTGCTTGCCCAACTGAAAGATTTCGAAATTATTGATATTAGTAAGAAGAATCTGAATTTAGAAGAAATATTCATGAAATATTATGGTGATTAGTATGATTAATTTGACGTTATATAAAAAAGAAATGAAGCAAAACATGCTCATTTTTCTCATTTTTGTTAGTTTGACTATTTTGTATGGAGTGATTGTTTCAGCACTCTTTGATCCTGTCGCAGAAGGGTTGGGTTGGATGCAAATTATGCAAGAAACATATCCCGAGATGCTCGATTTTATCGGTTTTAATGTTGCCCAGTTTAACGACTATCAGTATTTTGTTTCTGGTTATCTCTATGGAATGCTATTTATACTTTTTGGATTAATCTATATCAACATATTATCAAACAGGCTAATATACCGCTATCTTGATCGTGGTTCAATTGTTTTGCTATTAGCAACACCAAACTCACGAACAAAAATAATAATCACACAAATCAAAGTTTTGGGCACCTATATTTTTGCTTTAACCATGTCGATGTTTTTAATTACAGGTGGCTTTGGAGCAATATTCAACCCAGCGTATGTTGATTTTGGAAAATTATTTTACCTCAACATATCATTCTGCATTATGCTCACCTTTATTTGCTCGGTCATGGTGCTGTGTCATTGTCTATTTGAAGGAAAGTTGGCTCAAGGATTGGGTATTGGTTTACCAATTATCTTTTTCTTCATGCGACTTGTCAGCAACTTAGGAGACAACTATGAAATTGCATCCTATTTTACCCCCTTTAGCTTATTTAATCCGATGTTATGTATAAATTATGATGCTCTATCATTTGTATATAACGGAATATTAATCGCTCTATCTATTGTGCTTTTTGGTTTTACCTTATTTGGTTTCAACAAAAGAGATTTATCGATTTAGATTATACATATATAAAAATAATGGCAAACGCCATTATTTTTTATTATTTAATTGGAGCACGCGACGGGAATCGAACCCGCACGATTAGCTTGGGAAGCTAAAGTTCTACCACTAAACTACGCGTGCTTTTAGTAAAAAAGCCCTTGACGGGCTATTTAACTTTTTTGGTGGGTACTGACGGGATCGAACCGCCGACCTTCTGTACGTCAAACAGATGCTCTCCCAGCTGAGCTAAATACCCTTCTGGTGCCGACTACAGGAATTGAACCTGCAACCTACTGATTACGATTCAGTTGCTCTACCAGGTTGCGCTAAGTCGGCAACTGATGTCGTTACACAAAGATTAGGCTTGCTTACTTCGTGCTTAATTATTATACGAAATACAAAAATAATGTCAAAGTTTTTTCGATTAAGTTTTTGGGAAATTTAATGGCTTTTTATTTTTTATATAGTGCCTTAATGTAATCGATAAAATTTTCTTCAATTACTGATAGTTTGTGACCCTTCCTCCAGACGAAAAGATATTCAACCGAAGTGTCGTCTCCAGCGATGTCTTTGGATATAATTGAACTATTCAAAATATAACTTGTTTTTGGGAAAATACTCACGCCAACATTACGACCCGCAAGTGCGGCGGCGTCTAAATAATTATCCATCTCACAAACAATATTTGGTTCGGTATGAATTTTTCTAAACCATTTACTAATTTGGTCAATAAACGCTTTCCTACTTGGAACAATTAGTGCCTCATTTTTCAAAGAGTTTATATCAACTATATCGCCTTCAAGTTTAGCCAAAGGATGATCGACATTCATAAATGCAACGAGTTTTTCTTCGCCAACTTTAATTGCATTCAGCAAAATTTCATCAAAAGGGGCTGTAATAACCGCTAAGGAAATCAAGCCACCGCGCATTTTTTCGATTAAATCATCACTATTTCCATCGATAACACGGAAGCGAACATAAGGATATTCTTTCATCGATTCACTAATCCAAGTGGCCGCAATATCTGGCGCCATTCCCTCGACTAAGCCAATAGAAATCGTTCCTCTTAAACCGTGATTCATATTAAAAATTTCACTCTTGGTTTGATCGACCAAACCGAGAATATCTTTACTTTTTAAGTAAAGGAAATTTCCTTCCTCCGTTAACTTCAAACGTCTTTTGCCTCTTATAAATAGCTTGACGCCAAGCTCCTCTTCTAGGTTTTTAATTTGGTTACTCAAAGGGGGCTGGGACATCATTAAAATTTTACTGGCCCGAGTGATGTTAAGTTCTTCTGCGACAACAACGAAATAAGACAGAGTTTTTAAATCCATAATTTATAATTAGTATACCATACGAAAAAAATATAATAACTATAATTTTATATGTATTTTTAATAATTAATAAATTTTTTTATGATGAAAGAAATTATTATCCAGGAGGTCTTTTCAATGGAAAGAATGGTTTACATGGTTTCTAGAACAAAAGACCTTATTAGCGATTCGAACCTTTATGTTCTAGCAGGTAATGTTTTCTTTACATTATCAAGGGAGGCTTTATGAAGTATATCTTTGTCACTGGTGGAGTAGTTTCTGGCTTAGGGAAGGGTATTTGCGCCGCTTCGTTAGCGCGTTTACTCAAGCTTAGAGGCTACCGCGTTCAAAATCAAAAGTTTGATCCATACTTAAATGTTGATCCGGGAACGATGAACCCATTTCAACATGGTGAAGTTTTTGTCACCAGTGATGGAGCGGAAACGGATTTGGACCTTGGTCATTATGAGCGGTTTACCGACGAGTCGCTCGATGCCTCCAATTCCGTTTCTAGCGGCAAAATCTATTGGAATGTTGTCACAAAAGAAAGACGTGGGGAGTACCTAGGTAAAACCGTTCAGATTATTCCGCACGTCATTAACGAAATAAAGAATTTTATATACACAAACGACAAGAAAAATCTCGATATTGCGATTTGCGAAATCGGTGGCACCGTTGGTGATATTGAAAGTCAACCTTTCTTAGAAACCATTCGCCAAGTTGCCAGAGAAAAAGGACGCAACAATGTCTTGTTCATTCATGTCCCATTAATCGTTGAAATTCCAGGAAGCGGTGAACTAAAAACTAAACCAGTGCAACGTTCGGTTAAAGAATTACAGTCTGCTGGAATTCAGCCAGACATTTTAGTGTGTCGCACTTCAAGAAGATTAAATAGCAAACTCAAAGAAAAAATTTCATTATTTTGCAACGTTGAAAAAGAATGTGTTTTTGAAAACATTACTGCTTCAACAATTTACGAAGTCCCGTTATTGCTTAACGAACAAGGTTTAGTTGCTCAAGTCTTAAAAAAACTATCTTTAGAAGACAATGAGATTCCAAATCTTGATAATTGGATTGCGATGGTAAAGAAAATCAAAAATGCGAACCAAAAAGTTAGTATCGCTTTAGTTGGTAAATATGTTGAACTTCATGATGCTTATTTATCAGTTGAGGAATCTTTATTTCATGCCGCGAGTAGCTTAGATACAATTTGCGATATTAAATGGATTGATTCAGAAGAAGTGAATAGTGAAAACGTCGATTGTATGATTGGCGATGTTGATGGAGTTATTATTCCTGGCGGATTCGGCATCAGAGGTATTGAAGGCATGATTGAAGTTGCGCGTTATGCAAGAGTACACAATGTCCCATGCTTTGGCATATGCTTAGGTATGCAAATAATGACGATTGAATATGCTCGTCATGTTTTGAATTTCGTCGATGCAAACTCCACTGAATTTAACGAAAATACTCCTTATCCAGTTATCGACTTACTGCACGAGCAAAAAAATATCGAAGATAAAGGAGCAACCATGCGCTTAGGCTCTTATCCTTGTCGCATTGAAGAAGGAACGCTTGCACATCGCTTATATAAAACTACAGAGATTATTGAAAGACATCGCCACCGTTATGAATTCAATAATACCTATCTCGAAGATTTTGAAAAGTCAGGTTTGATATTAAGTGGTTCATTTACGAGGGGAAAACTCGTTGAAATTATCGAACTACCAACGAATAACTACCACATCGCCTGCCAATTCCATCCAGAATTCAAAAGTCGCCCAGATCGTCCACATCCCTTGTTTGTTGGCTTAATCGAAGCGTCTTTAAAAAGGAGAAAATAAATAATGAATCAAACTGTCATCATTTTAGATTTTGGAGCGCAATATGCCGAAGTAATTGCGCGCAAAGTTAGAGAATGTAATGTCTATTGTGAGGTATTATCGTGGCGAACACCACTAGAAACCATTATTGCGAAAAAGCCAATCGGTATTATACTTTCTGGTGGTCCTAATAGTGTTTACGCCACAGATGCCCCCACTATTTCAAAACAAATATTTGATTTAAATATTCCGGTTTTAGGTATTTGCTATGGCATGCAATTAATGATGCAACTATTAGGAGGCAAAGTAATTCCTGCTCAAGACAATTTGTCGCGTGAATATGGAAAAACAATTACTAATTTTCGCAATCAATGTTTACTGTTTAAAGGTTTGCCCGCAAAAAGTGTCACTTGGATGAGTCACGGTGATGTTGTTGAAGCTATTCCTAATAGTTTTAAAGTTTCGGCTTATACTTCGCGCTGTCCATATGCTGGAGTATACGATGAAGTGCGTCATTTTTATGGTATGCAGTTTCATCCAGAAGTAGAACATACAAAACATGGAAAAGAAATGATTCGAAAGTTCTTGCTTGATATTTGTCACGCAACAGGTGACTGGTCAATGAAGGACTTTTTAGTTACTACAGTAGAACGATTAAAAATGGAAATTGGTGAAGAGCGCGTTTTACTCGCCCTTTCAGGTGGCGTAGATTCCACTGTTGCTGCGGTCGTTTTGTCAAAAGCCATTAAAGAGCGTTTGATTTGTATTTATATTAACCATGGTTTAATGCGCAAAAATGAAACTGAAGAAATTAAAGAGCGATATAAGCAACTTAATCTCAATGTTCACTATGTCGATGCATCTAAGGAGTTCTTGAAAGCTTTAGCAGGTGTTGAAGAACCAGAGCAAAAAAGACGTATCATCGGCAATATGTTTATCGAATCATTTGTTGGCAAAGCCAAAGAATTTGGTGGCGTTTCATACTTAGCGCAAGGCACTATATATCCTGACGTTATCGAGTCTGGCTCTATCAATGGAAATTTGATTAAGAGCCACCACAATGTTGGTGGTTTGCCTAGTAAAATGCCGTTTAAAAGAATTATTGAGCCACTCGCTATATTATTTAAAGACGAGGTGCGCAAACTAGGACTTGAGCTTGGTTTACACGAAGATTTTGTTTATCGACAACCTTTTCCAGGTCCAGGCTTGGCGGTTCGCATTATCGGCGCTATTACCGAAGAAAAAATTGCTATTGTTCAAGAAGCAGACGCCATCTTGCGTGAAGTCATTAAAAAAAGGCACTGGAATATGAAAATATCGCAACACTTTGCAGTATTGAGCAACATGAAGAGCGTCGGCGTAATGGGCGATAGTCGTTCGTATCATTACACTATTGCTATTCGCGCAGTGTCTACTAGTGACTTTATGACGGCAAATTATGTTAAACTGCCATACAGCATTCTAGATGAGATTTCCAGACGAATCGTTAACGAAGTAAGAAATGTTAATCGCGTCGTATATGACATTACATCCAAACCACCGGCCACGATTGAATATGAATAGGAGTCAAATTTATGACCAAAGAACAAATTAAAAATATAATCGCTGAGAAAAATATCTCTTATATTAGAATGCAATTCACCGACATGCTCGGAGATATTAAAGCGGTTGAAATACCAATCAAGAAACTTGATGATGCATTAGATAATAAAATCATGTTTGATGGTTCATCCATCGAAGGATTTGTGCGCATTAAAGAAGCAGATATGTATTTGCACCCAGATATCGATACCTTTTTGGTTTTACCTTTTGAAAATGGCAAGTTCGGCGGTGTAGCCCGTTTCATATGTGACGTTTATACTCCTGACGGTAAACCTTTTGAAGGAGATCCACGCTATATCTTAAAAAGACAAATTAAGAAGATGAATACAATGGGTATTGACACGTTGTGTGTTGGTTTTGAACCAGAATTTTATCTATTTAAAATAAACTCAGATGGTTCGATTTCAAATACCCCTACTGATAAAGCCAGCTATTTTGATTTATCCCCGTTCGCTGGTGGCGACGATATTAGAAGAGAAATCGCTTTAACTTTAGAAGAAATGGGTTTCGAAATTCAGGCTTCTCATCACGAGGTTGGGCCTTCACAAAATGAAATTACTTTCAAATTCAGCGATGTCTTAAGTGCTTGTGATAAAGTTCTCACTTTTAAACAAGTCGTTAAAGTAATCGTAAAAAATCATAACTATTTAGCTTCCTTTATGCCTAAACCAATTAATAAACAAGCTGGTAATGGTATGCATACCAACTGCTCTTTATATGACAACGTTAAGGGCAACTTGTTCTATGATCCAAAAGAAAGCATGGAATTATCAATGCTTTGTAAAAAATGGATTACAGGTATAATTAGACACACTAGAGAATTTGCCGCTTTAACTAATCCGATTGTTAATTCTTATAAGCGTTTGGTCAGTGGTTATGAGGCACCAATTTACGCTTGTTGGAGCGACGCTAATCGCAGTTCATTAATTAGAATTCCTGCCATTCGTGGAGCCGCCACTAGAACCGAATTAAGAAATGTTGATCCTTGTGCTAATCCATATCTCGCTTTAGCGGGCATCTTGGCTGCTGGCCTTGACGGAATTGCTAATGTTAAAGATAATGAAATCATCTCTCCAGTTAAAGATAATTTATTTGAATTGAGCGATGACGAGATTGACGCAAAAGGAATTACTCGCCTTCCGGAAACTTTATATTCAGCCATTAAAGAATTAAAAGAAAGTGCGTTAATGAAAGAAACACTTGGAAAACATTTGTTTAACAAATATATTGAAGCCAAAGAGAAAGAATGGAAAGAGTATCACACTACGGTCAGTGAATACGAACTTGCCAAATATTTAGGTAGATAACATGTGTGGAATTGTCGGTGCAGTTGGGTTTATAAACCCAAAAGAATATATCATTGAGGGTTTAAAAAAACTTGAATATCGTGGATATGATTCCGCGGGCGTTGCTATGCTCAGCGACAATACAATTAAGATTATTAAGGATAAGGGCACAATCGATCATCTTGCCACATTACTCCCAGAATGTTTTGATACTGATTTAGCTATCGGCCATACGCGTTGGGCAACTCATGGTGCACCAAATAAAACCAATTCTCATCCTCACATTTCAAAAAGCAAAAAAATTTCCATTGTCCATAACGGAGTAATCGAAAACTATTTAGACGTTAAGTCGTTCCTTAATAAGCATAACTATGATTTTGCGACGAGTACCGACACTGAAGTAGTTGTAAATTTAATTGAACTTTTTTATGAGCAAAATGGCGACATGTTGACTGCCTTACAAAAAAGCATGCGGATACTTAAAGGCAGTTATGCCTTGTGTATTATTAATGTCGATGACCCTAATTCCATCTACATAATGAAAAATTGTTCACCACTGCTAATCGGTGCTTGTGAAGATTTTACGCTTGTTTCTTCTGATGCTGGGGCGATGACTAAGTATACAGATCGATTCATTGAACTTAGCGATCTTGAATACGGAAAAATTCAAAAGGACAAAGTGGAAATTTATAACATCAATGGTCAAAGAGTTGATAAAGTAGCTACTAAAAAGAATTTAGAAGATTTAGAAATTGACTTAAATGGCTATCCTCATTATATGCTTAAAGAAATTGATGAAATTGAAAACGTTATCCATAAAATCATCAGTCAATACTACGTAGATGATGAATTTAATTTTGATAAAGATTTGCTTTCCGACATGCGTCGCGCTGATAACATTATTTTTATTGCATGTGGCACTTCTTATCACGCTTCTTTAGTAGGCGGCAGATATTTTGAAGTATACAATAAATCCGCCTCGATATATTTTGCTTCTGAATGGGCTTTTCATCCAACCTTTCCAGGCAATAAACCATTTGTGATACTAATTTCACAATCTGGCGAAACTGCTGATGTAATCCACTGTCAAAAAATTATTAATGAGCACAAGATTCCGCATCTTGTTATCACTAATACTGATGGTAGCACTTTACAAAGAAATGCGATGTATTATTTACTCCTTTATGCTGGTAGAGAAATTTCTGTTGCTTCCACCAAAGCTTATGTCGCGCAAGTAGCATTGCTCGCCATACTTTCTCGAGCGCTTGGTGATATCAAACAAGTCATTACTGATCTATATAAATGTATTGATATTATTCGGGACATTCGTTATCACTGGCAAGATAAAATCAAAGACATTGCCATGCAAATTAAAGACATAAAAGACGTCTTTTATTTAGGACGTGGCTACGATTACTTTATGGCCCTTGAAGCTTCATTAAAACTAAAAGAGATTAGTTATATTCATTCCGAAGCTTTCGCGGGAGGAGAAATCAAACATGGCCCTATAGCCTTAATCGAGCAAGGAATGCCAGTAATTATATTTATTACCGACCCAGAAATTACCCACAGCATTCGCGGTAATGTTGAAGAAGTAAAAGCTAGAGGAGCCAAAACTTTTACCATCGCTAGAGATTCATTAAGCCGTGAAACAGATACGATTATTATACAAGAATATCCTTCATATCTTTCTAGTGTCGCTGTATCACCATTCGCCTTTTATTTAGCGTACTATGTCTCATTATTTAAAGGTTACAATGTTGATAAACCTAGAAACTTAGCAAAAAGCGTAACCGTTGAATAGGGTCACGCTTTTTTCTTATTTAGTATTGGAGTGAAGATATAATTTAATCTTTCTTTTTTGCATATTCTTTGAATCGCAAATTCTCCTTGTGTCATAGCGATTGGTAAACCGCCCGGACCTTGTAGCCATTGACCAGACAAATAAAAATTTTTAAGTCCTTTTAAGGTGCCATTATGTGTATACATGCTATCGCGCTTTGTAAAAGTGTAACTCATGAACACACCATTTGTGGAATTAACGTAACGCTTAAATGTATGTGGAGTGGAAACATCTAATAATTCAAGTTCCCCCACATGTGGTAGATGGGCTTTAATGCGCGTTTTAACTTGTTCAGCAATTTCTTTTTTCTTCGCTAGATATGCTGAGCGATTTTTGCTTAAAGCTTGCCAATAAGGGTAATTTAAATTGCTTTGATCAAGCATGATAAATAAAACTGTTCGACTGCCACGGGTAAATGATTCGTCATAACTATAACTACGAATAGTTAGGTGTTCAATTGTTTCGCCACCGAGTTCAAAAGGTGGGCAATCAAATGAATAAGGTGTTGGTAAATTGTTATCCTTTTTAATTGCAAAATGAACCATGACACAGCTTGGAGAAGGATGGCGTTTTGGATTATTAAAACGCTTTTCAAATGATGGCAATGGATATTGATTTAACAATAATTTTTTTATTGTGTAATTAATATCTAAACAAGAAATAACATAATCGCCCTTAATGATAGTATCATCGACTAACTTAGCACCTTTTGCCACACCATGTTCCTTAAAAATACTAGTCACATTTGCGTTTAATCTTAAAGAACCGCCTAAAGCTATAAACTTATCTTTCATGCGTTCAACCATCGGTTTAGATCCGCCTTTTGGCACACCACCATCACCCATAGCAACAGTCGCATAACTATAAATCATTGAAAATAAATTACCATACCCAGTTTGCGCTTTGGTAAGAGCAAATCTAATGCCGGGCGATTTAAATTTTTTTGCAAATTGAGCACTAGTTTGAAACATCGTATTTAAATAGCTTGGCCAAACAGAAAAAACTTGTAAACCTAGTTTAAGTTTGCGGGACAAAGGAATCATTGATAAAGGTAAATCAAGCGGTAATTCAACTTTTATAAAGTCTTTGACCATCTTAAAAAATTTACGAATCATTTTTTTATCAACTGGTGAAACCGCAATCCATTCCTTTTCAGCGCGATCTAAATCACACCACATGGTCACGCTTTGACCTTGATATTCGTATGTACCCCAACTTGGTAAAAGTAAAATATCTTCTTGTGATCGAAAAGCATCGAGATTTTTCCACATTTCATTAAGTAATGTGCCTTCTTTGGTGCCTGTTAACCAGTGGATACATCCATCCAAATAAAAGTTGCGACGAAACCACCCAGTACACATGCCGCCTACTGATGGGTTTTTTTCTAAAATAACAGCGTGAAAACCATTTTGTTCCGCGTAGATTCCAGCGGATAATCCAGCCACACCACCGCCGATAATGACAATTGTTTTCTTGTTTTGCATATCTTAATCGTAATGAAAAGATATGACAAAATCACTCTACTAAGTTAGATAATTTCTCTACTGAGCTTGAGGGCGTTTATTTTGAGCTTTTTTCTTTAATAAACGAATGAGTACAATAATTTCGTGGAGCACTAATGGAGCCATCGAAAGAAGAATGACGTATAACCAGTGAACAAAATCAAGTGTGTATGTGGAGAAGAATGTATTAACTCCTGGTATTTCAACGACGGCAAATTGTAAGGCGATACCAACGATAAAAGCAATCCAGATGAGCTTATTTTTTGTTTTGAAATTGTGTACGAAAGATTTCTTAAATGACGTCATACCTAGCATGTGGAACAACTCGCTTATTGCGAGTACACAGAACGCTGAGGTTTGACTCATCGCTAAGACATCGGCATTAAAGTTTGGACTATTTGGATTTAGGATATCAGCAATTGCTTCTAAAGAATATCTTTGATATTCAATCATTGGAATCATTAAGAAAGCAAATACGGTGGTAATGGTAATTAATAAACCAAAACCAAATGTTATCCAATATCCACCATTGGAAAATAAAGATTCTTTAGGATTGCGTGGCATGTCGTCCATGATGCCATCTTCTTTTTCATCTGCCCCCAAAGCAACCGCAGGAAGCGAATCGGTAATTAAGTTAACCCATAAAATATGGATGGCAATTAACGGGGTAGGCAAGGAGTTATTTAAAAATACAGACATTAAAACAACGATAAACATCGCCAACACTTCCGCGATGTTAGTGGAAAGTAAGAACAATACTGTTTTCTTGATATTTGCGTAAATACCGCGGCCTTCTTCAACTGCCTTTTGAATTGAGGCAAAGTTGTCATCGGTCAAAACCATGTCCGCCGCCCCCTTAGCAACGTCAGTGCCAGTAATGCCCATCGCAATGCCGATATCAGCATTTTTCAAAGAAGGAGCATCATTAACACCATCGCCAGTCATTGCAACGATTGAGCCATTCGCCTTAATTGCGTTAACGATTTGCACTTTATTAGACGGAGAAACACGAGCAAATACATGGACGGTTTTCACCTTTTCTTGTAGTTCTTCTGGGGTCAAAGTATCAATTTCATCACCCGAAAGAGCTACTTCGCCATCAGCGACAATACCTAATTGTTTTGCAATGGCTAAGGCGGTCGTCTTGTGATCACCAGTAATCATAATGGTATTAATACCAGCTTTTTTAAATATTGAAACAGCGTTAGCAGCCTCTGGTCTTGGTGGATCAATCATCCCTACTAAACCGACGAACACTAATTGTTCTTCTTTAAGTTCGTCGTCATATTTATAAGCAAGTGCCAAAACGCGCAAAGCATCAACCGCCATCGCATCACTTGCCATCAAAATATTCTTTTTATCTTTATCGCTCATCTCACGCACTTCACCATTAATATCTATGTGACTTGCGACTCTTAAAATTGAGTCCATCGCACCTTTAGTAAAAATGAGTTTTTTACCATTATAGATATGTTGAGTGGACATCATTTTTCTAACAGAATCAAACGGAAGTTCATTAACGCGAGGAGCAATTTTTTCTAGTTCGCTTTTGTGTTGATTCATTTTATTAGCGTATTCGACTAAGGCGATTTCTGTTGGATCACCATAAACACCTTCATCAACTACAGCATTACTACAAAGCGATAAACCCATCGATAAGAACTTATTTTCATCATTTAAGATGTCTTTTTCTTCGATTAGTTTGCTGTTGATATAAGAGCGAACGACTGTCATCTTGTTTTGGGTAAGAGTACCGGTTTTATCAGAACATACGACCGAAACAGCACCTAAAGTTTCAACAGAAGGAAGCTTTCTCACAATCGTGTTGGCTCTAACCATTTTTTGAACGCCAAGCGCTAAAACAATTGTCACAACCGCAGGTAAACCTTCAGGTACGGCAGCGACCGCCAAGGAGATGGAAAACATAAAGTTATCTAAGATACCAGCAATCCAACCATCAGCATCAAGATTACTATTTTTCAAAGCTAAATCGAGAAGTTGAACAGAAAATAACACCGCCACAATAATGAGCGTTAATATACCTAAAAACTTCGAAAGTTTGCTCAATTGTTTTTGTAATGGAGTTTCATCTTCTTCGCTTTCAGAAAGAAGCTTAGCGATTTTTCCGGTTTCGGTTTGCATACCAGTTAAAACAACCACACCTTCACCACGACCATATACAACTGGGGTGGACATATATACCATATTTAAGCGATCTCCAACACCAATTTCATCAGAGAAAACTACATCAGCATTTTTCTCAACGGGCAAAGATTCACCAGTTAAAGATGATTCGTCTGTTTTTAAGTTAATCGCTTCAATTAATCTTAAATCAGCGGGGACGGTTCTGCCTTCTTCGAGAATGACTATATCACCAGGAACTAGTTGTTCAGCTTTAAGTTCAACAAGTTGTCCATCTCTTCTAACAACACAAGTTGGTGAAGACATCTTTTTTAAAGCTTCGAGTGATTTTTCAGCTTTGCTTTCTTGAACAGTGGAAATGATGGCGTTTAAGAAAACAACACCCATGATAATAAGGGCATCAGCAAACTCAAAATGTTCGCCATGTTGAATGACATTAAATAAACTGATGGCCAAACTCATAAAAGCCGCCGCCAATAAAATAAATATCATCGGGTCTTTGAAGTTAGAAAAAAAGACCAAGATAAGTGGGGCCTTTTTCTTTTCAGATAGTTTGTTTGGTCCATACTTAGTAAGGCGTTCATTCACTTCATCTTTTGACAATCCGTGTTTTCGATCAACATTAAGTTCATTTAGGACTTCTTTTGTGCTTTTGGTTTCGAACATAATAATTACTCCTTCATTTGGATGTAATCGTCTCGCGCATTATACACACGTATACATGGTCATAGTCCGGATGGTTAATCGTGTTGACGGAACTATAACTTAGCTACTCCCGCTTACTATTTACATACTTTATTATAAATAAAAACTAGAATTTAACAACAAAATATCATTGAAATAAAAACCTCCGCCAATCAGCAAAGCGAAGGTACTCTATTTAAGATGTGGTGCCCGAGGCCGGAATCGAACCGGCACGGTATCGCTACCGCTGGATTTTGAGTCCAGTGCGTCTACCAGTTTCACCACTCGGGCAGCGAGATAATTATATACCAGTGGTGAAACAAATTTAA
>JAAYCD010000089.1 GCA_012744375.1 Erysipelotrichaceae bacterium
CTTTTATTTTTATCGTTAATTAGTTAGTTATCGCATTAGACGATTTATCAAGCACAAGGCTACGAGGAATAAAAGCTAATGGACCACAGTATTAACGAAGGAGGTGAAACTATATGTTTTACATGGGCATTGATATTGCCAAATTCAAACATGACTTCTGCATCATAGACGGTGATACAGGAGAGGTAATCGCACCTCCAAGGACGATTACCAACGATAAGGAAGGATTCCAAGAAATGCTTGAGATTCTAACTAATCTTCATTGTTCCCAAATAATAAAGATAGGTTTAGAAGCTACAGGACATTACGGAACGCTTATTAAGGCATTCCTTACCAGCAACGGATATAAGTTCATAGAACTTAATCCTCTTCAAGTGAGCCGATTCCACTCGCAAACTACACTTAGAAGAACCAAGACCGACAAGATTGATTGTCAAGTGATTGCTAGATATATAATGGCTGTGACCACTAAAACCTATCAACCACAATTATATCATCTTGAGGCGTTAAAGAGTTTAACTAGATTAAGAGAAACTCTTGTTGATCAACGTTCGAGATGCTTGGTTAAGTTAACGAACGTCTTAGACATTACTTTCCCAGAATTTAAGAAGTTCTTTACAGCTAAGCTTCGTTCTAAGACAGCTTTGTTCATAATTAGGAAGTATAAGACGCCTGCTAGAATTGCAAAGTGGACCGATGAAGATATTCGTCTCGTCCATAATGTTTCTAGGAAGTTTTCTGCTTCCACACTATTGGAGATTAAACAATCAGCAATAGATTCAATTGGAATTGCACCTAAGTATTTATTGGATGAAATTCCATCTATACTTAACGTCTACGAAACCGTAAACAATGAAGTATCTTCTTTAGAAGAGAGAATCAAATCAATAATTGTTGAACTAGATCCTCCGACTTTATCTATTCCAGGAATGGGACATATAAGCTGCGCAACAATTTTGGGAGAGTTTGGAGATTTATCCAGATTCCCAAGTGCAGAGCAATGCATTGCATACGCTGGAGTTGATGTTGGAATATCTCAATCTGGCACTAAATGTCACCGAGGTAAGATGGTCAAACGTGGATCATCTCATTTGAGATATGCCTTAATGAATGTTGTCCGAACAGTTTGCATTCATACGCCAACATTTAAGGATTATTGGGTAAGAAAGAAAATTGATGGACATAAATTCTTACGAGTAGCTGACAGTCATGCTGCCAAAAAACTTGTAAGAGTTATTTATTACCTCGAGACACATAATACTAAGTACAATCCATCTCGCTGTAAATAGGATTTGACATAGTCAATATTTTAAAGCTCACTATGCTGAGTTCTTTTCAGAATGCTCTGAATTTTAGCAAAAATAAAGTTTTAGAATTTCTTATTGTTTTTTAATAGTTAGTCTCTTTATAGAAAATCTACTATTTCGTAAAATGAATGAATAACCAAATTATCGTTGTTCGATTGTCCAATACATACAATTATTAAGATGATATCGATAAAAACATCGTTTTATGTAAAGAGTCGAAAACAAATATTTTGGATAATTCACTCTAGCGAAGCATATAAAATATGTCAAACATCATGCTTTATAAGATGACAGACATGCTAGTCCATTGTCTTTTGGATGACTTTATTTATAATTAATGAGACATTAAAAGTGACTATAAAAGGAGACTATTATGCTCAATTTACCTAAAATTAAAATCGGCATTGTTGCTGTCAGTCGCGACTGTTTTCCTGAAAGCCTAGCCGCGAATCGCCGCAAAGCTTTAGTAGAAACTTACAAAAAGTTATATGACGAAAACGACATTTATGAATGTCCAATCACCATTGTGGAAAGTGAAATTCATATGCTTGAAGCACTAAAAGAAGTCAAAGCACATGATTGCCAAGCTCTATGTGTCTACTTAGGTAATTTTGGTCCAGAAATCGCCGAAACGATGCTCGCGCAAAATTTCGCTGGCCCAGTGATGTTTTGTGCGGCCGCTGAAGAAACGGGTAATAACTTAATCGGTGGCAGAGGAGATGCTTTTTGTGGTTTACTCAATGCTTCGTATAACTTAAAACTACGTAATGTGAAGGCTTATATTCCTGAATATCCAGTGGGTGATGCAACTTATTGCGCTAAACTAATTCGTGAATTTGTGCCTATTGCTCGTGCGCTTTACGCTATTATAAATTTAAAAATTATTAGTTTTGGCCCTCGCCCACAAAACTTCTTTGCATGCAATGCCCCGATTAAGCAACTTTATAATCTCGGGGTAGAGATACAAGAAAACTCTGAATTAGATTTATTTGAATCTTTTAATAAACACAAAGATGATCCTCGGATTCCCGAAGTGGTGAAAAGCATGGAAAGTGAATTAGGTGTGGGCAATAAAAAACCAGAAATTCTTTCTAGACTTGCCCAATATGAACTAACTCTTTTAGATTGGGTAGAAAAAAATAAAGGCAGCAAACAATATGTCGCCATCGCTGGAAAATGTTGGCCCGCATTCCAAACACAATTCGGTTGTGTACCATGTTATGTTAATAGTCGCTTAACTGGTCAAGGCATTCCTGTATCTTGTGAGGTCGATATTTATGGGGCGCTTAGCGAATTTATCGGACAATGCGTTTCTGAAGATGTCGTTACTTTATTAGATATTAACAATACTGTGCCTAGCGATATATATGAAAAAGATATTAAAGATAAATTTCCATATCGTTTAAATGAGACATTTATGGGCTTTCACTGCGGCAATACTTGTTCCTCTAAACTATGTAAGCCAGAAATGAAATATCAACTGATTATGGCTAGAGCCTTACCACAAGAAGTGACAAACGGCACTTTGGAAGGCGATATTGTTCCAGGAAACATTACTTTATTTAGATTACAGTCAACTAGCGACAATCATTTATATGCTTATGTTGCACAAGGCGAAGTTTTACCAGTGGCAACACGATCCTTTGGCAGCATCGGAATTTTCGCCATTCCGGAGATGAATAGATTTTACCGCCACGTCTTAATTGAAAAAGGTTTCCCGCATCATGGAGCGGTTGCCTTTGGTCATTTCGGAAAAGCTTTGT
Source organism: Erysipelotrichaceae bacterium (assembly GCA_012744375.1). GTDB lineage: Bacteria > Bacillota_I > Bacilli_A > RFN20 > CAG-826 > RUG14515. The sequence continues at coordinate 3,071 of JAAYCD010000089.1, forward strand.
TTGAAGTTTTTAAATACTTAGATGTAGAATATATTGGCTATAACCAACCTAAAGGTGTTAAGTACCCTTTAGAGAATCCATTTTAATATTAATTTTCATGACATCTTTTGATCCAAAAACAACTAAGTTTCCCTATCCAAAAGATACAGCAGGGCACTACATCAGGACGAAAAAAAATCGCGGTCTAGTTTTTGACGAACATTATCAATATATTGATAAAAGAAAAAGTTTTTTACTCAAACAGTCATTGTTGAGACATGTTTTGTTCATAGTTGTTTTCCCAATTGCTAAAATTCGTTTAGGTTTAAAAATTAATAATAAGCAAGTGCTGAAACAACATAAAGATTTATTAGCGCAAGGGGCAATTACCATCTGTAATCATGTGCACTATTGGGATTATCTCGCTATCATGTTGACACTGAGACCTATTAAACCTTATATTCTTTCTTGGGTGCAGAATTTAAATGATTCAAGCGGTAGACTAGTGCGTCTAGTTGGCGGTATTCCTATTCCCGAACATAACCTAAAAGCAAAATTTAAGCAACTTAAAGAAGTTGGACAGATGCTTGATGAAGGCGGTTGGCTACACATTTATCCATAAGGTAGTATGTGGGAATATTATCGTCCGATTAGACCATTTAAAAAGGTTTTGAATATTTGGCAATTAAACATCATAAACCAATTATTCCAATGGCTTTTTCTTATCGTAAACCAAATTGGATTAGAAGATATATTTTTCATCAAATCGCCTTTTTAACTTAAATATTGGTCAACCAATGACTGTTGACACTTCGCTAGATAAGGATTTACAACAAGATGA
>JAAYCD010000053.1 GCA_012744375.1 Erysipelotrichaceae bacterium
CCGTTATTGGATCTTTCTTTCTTAAAGCAAAGAAGATAACAAGTCCGCCCCATGCGACTAAGGCCACTGAGATACCAATGGTTGCGCCAGTTAGGGCAACTTCCCATTTCGCTGGTTTATAACCTAAGATTTCTGCCCTCATGATGTTTGAGTTAGCAATTGCATAAAGGTTGTTGTGTGCAGCCTTTCTAAGCAATGAAACATCTTTTGGATTAGTTGCAGTAACGTATGGAGTTTCATATCGACCAGAGGATTGGAGTTTTTGATCAGAAACGGACACTAGGTTAAGGTCACCACCTGCGTAAAGCATTTGCTTGCTATCCATATAGTTTGAAGTATGGAAATCGCAAATGATTGAACCGCGGAAGCCCCATTCTTCTCTAAGGATTTTGGTCATAAGACGATAGGAACCGCCAGCCCATTCAGTGCCAATACGATTGAATGAAGTCATTAAACCACGGGATTTGCCTTCTTTAACGGCCATCTCGAATGGTTTGAGGTAAAGTTCACGAAGTGCCTGCTCATCCAACCAAGTAGCAATACCATATGCAGAACGGTGTGTTTCTTGGTCGTTGACAGCGAAGTGCTTGACGTTAGCATAAACACCTTTTTCTTGGACACCTTTGATGACTGTTGCCGCCATCTTTCCGGAGATGAATGGATCTTCAGAGTAGTATTCGGTGTTACGTCCAGAGAATGGAGAACGATGCAAATTGACACCAGGAGCGTACCATCCTGAATATGGGAGACCATCACCACGTTCATTACCAACAAGAGCTTCATTGCCGATGGCGTTAGCTTGTAGAGTAGCGAGTTCAAGATTGAAGGTTTGAGCGAGTAAGCATTGTGATTGATAGTATGTACAACCATAGACAGCTGGTTTGGAACCTGGAAGAACGTTTCCTAAGAAGGAGACAAGACCTGTCGGGCCATCAGCGGAGTTAGTTGCTGGAATGCCGAGTCTTGACACGTCTGTAGTTGAGTAGCAACCTTCGTTGAAGAGCTTAAGCATTTCATCAAAGGTTAGTTGATCGAGGAAGTCATCCCAAAGTGGATCATCATAACTTTTGCCCGCTAACTCTTTAAGTCTAATGATTGCATCAGCATTGTCAGCGTTCTTACCCATGGTTGGGACTTCAGTATATACTTCATCGTTTGTGGTTTCGTAAGAGTCTAATTTCTTTCTAAATTCAGTGGTGATTGTTCTTTCTTCATCAGTGACGGTGTGAGGGAATGTTGCTTCAAAATCATCACGAGAGAGACTTTCTTTCATATAGGAAGTGCAATCATCAAAGAGGTTTTCGACTTTGGTACCAGTTGTGGGGTCATTTTCGAACTTATAACCTTCCGCTAAGGTCTTTGTGAAGGTGCCGAAATCGGTATGGGCATCAGTGCCGGCGTGGAAAGTATAAGTACCAGCATCGAGTTCATAGCCTTTGAAGCCATTACCGTTTTTATCCTGAGAGTCATATGAAGCAAAGTCATATGGATTAACAGTGATTGTGAGTGTTTCTTCTTCGTTCGGGGCTAAAGTTTTGGTTTTATCAAAACCGACGAGAACTTTATATGCTTTTTCAATGCCACCTGGAGTATAAGGTGCTTCAGCATAAAGTTGCACAACTTGTTTGCCAGCAACATCGCCAGTGTTTTTCACTTTGATTGAAACATCAAAAGTTTCGTCACCTTTTAAGGCAGCAGCATTTAAAGCTGCAACATTGGTGATTTCTTGAGTAAACGTTGTGTAACTAAGGCCAAAACCGAATGGATAAACTACATTTTCGTTATACCATTCTTCACCGTCAATTTGACCACGAGTTTCGTAGTAACGATAACCTAAGTAAATATTCTCTTCGTACTCAACTAAGTAATATTTGGAAGGATTTCCGCTTGGTAATAAGTAGTTATCACCATTTTGGGTGAAGTTGCCACCAAAGTTTTGCCATGTTGGGTCATTTTCATAATGGGTATAGACAGTATCAACAGTACGACCAGAAGGATTAACGTCACCCGCTAAAATTCTTCCTAAGGCCATAATGCCATTAGCGCCTGGCGAACCAATATTGATGGCTGCATCGATCTTTGCGTTATATGCTGGATCGTTAGTCATCTCTAGGAAGCCAAGATCAATATAATTGGAACTGTTCATAAGAACGATGACATGTTTGAAAGGACCATTACAGACACTGGTCAATAAGTCTCTTTCATTATTGTCGAGTTCAAGATAGTGACGATTTTCGTTGTCGTCAGCTTTGCGTGGAAGATCCCAGTTTTCGCCAGCAATACGAGAGAAGACGACGATAGCTGCGTCATCATATTCGCCATATGTGCTAGTTACTGTTCCGGGATATGAGGATTGAGGTGTTTCACCAGTTTTTAAAGTTGGCACACCACTATTTTCCATCGCTGGGTTAGCACTGCGACCATCGCCTGATGCTCCATTATTTTCATAGAAACTCTTTAACGCTGGATTACAAGTGAAGCCTGCGTCTTCTAGTGATTCGTAAATAGTTTTTCTCGCGCCATCTCCAGGAGCGGCGGAACCAGAACCACCATAAACAAGATTAACTGAGTTTTTGCCAAAGATGGAGACGCGCGCACCCGCTTTTAGTGGAAGGGCGGCTTTGCCATCAATGCCTTTTTCGTTTTTAAGAAGAATCATACCTTCTTCACAAATCTCTTCGGTGACTTTATTGCCATTTTCTAGAGCTTCTTCTTTAGTAAAGAAGTCTTGTTCAAAGACAATGCCGGTGTCTTCTTCGGAAACAATAGCTTCTTTTTTACCAAAAACTTGATCAAGAAGCGAACTATATGTTCCTCTTGCAAGGATATTTCCGACTGAAAGAAGGACGACGAGAAGAGTGGATGTTACACCCCAGGCAATGACGCTCTTACTTAGTAAATTCTTTATCTTCATTTTTTAATAGTCCTTATTCTCTAATTAAGTTTGTATATTTAGCTGTTGGCCAAGTGATTGTGCTATCGGAATACAGTTTGATCGAATCAATGACTGGAGCCGATGCAGCAATTGTGCCATTTAAAGTTTTATTGTTATTAACAACCATCTGGATGGTATTTTCGCCAGCAAGGAGGTTAATAGATGCACTCATCATGTAATCTTGGCAATAAATGAAGGTTGCACCTGAAGTGCCTTCGATGTTGTGAATAGAAATTTGACCATATTCCATCTCGGTACCATTAACTACGATTTGGAAGTCCTCGTCGTTAAATGAATCGATAGTGTCTTCAAATCCCTCACCGACGAATGGTTTGCCATATTCTGCGGAGAAACGGGCGAATAAAACAACGTTAGATGCCGCTTTGTCTGATTGGAGTTTCCAAGTCAAAACGTTGCCTTTATTGTAGTTGAAGTGAACATATGCGCCGTATTCGATATCTACTTCTTTTTTCACTTTGATTTTTCCCGAAGGAATTGCTTCAAAGAGATCAGCGTAACTTTCAATTTCTTCGTCCAATACCGCCGCTTCGTTAGCGTAAACTTCATAATATTCATAATTGTCAACACAAGTAGAACCCATGTAACGATCATAATCACGGCCGATTAACTGTTTGCCTTTCGCACCGCCAGAATAGGTCGCGCCATCTAAACCAGTCCCACCATTAGCTTCGGTAATTTCTGGAACTAATTCCGCTTCAAAGAGTTGTACGTTTTGGTCAGCTGGGACGAAAACTGGAACAAGTTCGACATCACCCATGACTTGATTGAGTTTATGGTCTGCCTCAAAGTCCCAAATTTGGCCACCATTCTTGGTATTTTTCCAACCATAGAAAACTTGTCCTTGTGGAGCAGTTGGATCAGCTGGTTTAGGGATTGGATTTCTTAACTCAATTGAACTTGAGGAAATTTGATTTCCATCAGCACCTTTAATAACCACATTATATTTTGGTAACTGAACCGCTGAAGTTGAGGACTGAGGGCGACTACTTGCTAATGACGATGATGAACTTTTCCCTGGACGATCTTCGCTACAAGCAGCAAGAGCAAAGACCGATACAGCAAGGATTGTGAATACGATTTTCTTTTTGTTGTTTTTCATAATGTTAAGATTTTTGTTGCTCATTGAATGACTGAGCATATTTTCCTTTCTTGTAGCTATTTTGATTATACCTCAATCAATACGATTTATGGCAAAACAAAAATGTTAAATATTTTTACGCACATATGCGTTCACTAATACACTTAAACTGCTAGGGCATAGAGCACCTAGCAGTTTTTGTTTTGATTGGGATTATTTAATCCGATTATTTATCTTCTTCTTTTCTCTTTTTGGAAATAAGTATGCCAAGTCCAGCAAAAGCAAGAAGGGAAGTAATTGCACTTATTGAAGCAATACCGCCGAAACAACCTTTTTTCTTAGGAGCATCAAGGCCAGTGTTGGTCATATCAGGCACAGCCTGAATGACAAACTTGTAAGCGACTGCTCCTGTGCTTCCGTCAGCGTATTCGATTTCTGCGATAACGTTAATACGAGCAAGGCAGACATATTCGAATTTGCCACCGAGTCGACCATTTTCGAAGGTAATGCCTTCTGGAAGTTCGACACGTTCGTTGAGTCTGTATGTGATATCAGCAATTTCTTTGTTGTTATATGTTTCGCCGACTGCGATTTCTCCTGGAAGTTCTACAGCAAGATCAACTGTGTTACCAACTTGAATTTCAGCATTCTTCACACCAACGACTTGGGTAAGACCGCGTGACATAACTGTGGCATTAGAAACCATGTACATATGTCCTTTAACCATTTCTCTAACCGCACTCCACCAAGAGAAGGAAATGTTCTTTTGGCCAGCGCGATCATAGACTGGAGCACCGGTACCACCGGACCAAACTTTAGTGCTATCCCATTTGGAAGCAGTTTGTCCGCTGAAGCCGCTTGAGTCAAGCTGACAGTTTTGACCGGAAAGGACACGGGTGGTAACGTTTTCATAGCACTTAAAGTTAATGGAACCGTTGCCGCTATGAGTCATATCAGAAAGCATTGCGCCTTTGAAGCCCCATTCTTCACGGAGAACTTCAGTGTTGAGTCCGTAGTGGGCTGCGGTTTCCATTAAACCAAGACGGTTATAGGAACCCATGACACCAGTTGCTTTGCCTTCTTGGAAGACCATTTGGAAAGATTTTAGATAAATTTCACGTAAAGCTTGTTCGTTAACGAATGAAATACCAGATTCACGGTTCTTTTCTTGATCGTTAACTGCGAAGTGTTTGAAGTAACAATAGACACCACCATCGGTAGCTGCACCGACAACGATGGAAGCCATTCTACCCATTAAGAATGGGTCAGCTGAATAGTATTCAAAGTTACGGCCGCCGAATGGAGAACGGTGAGTGTTGACTGCTGGTCCCCACCATCCGGTTTTGCCAGAGATTTGGGATTCCATACCGACGCAATCGCCTTGTTCTTGAGCAAGAGCAGGGTTAAATGTTGCGGCGATGATTGGAGAAGATACCCACCAAATGATGTTGAATTTTTGTGGGCCGTCACCTTCGGAGGAACGACCTTTGCCGATTTCATCGGTAGCTGGAGAAGCCATACGATTGGATTCAACGTATCTCATCATCTCCGCCCAGGTGAATTCGTTAATGAAATCATCCCAAAGTGGATCTTCGAGTGGTACACCCTTCATATCAATTAATTGTGTACGATCTTTTGCTTGAAGAGTTGTGTTGGCTTGTCTGAAGCCTCTATCTTTTGCTTCTTCTTCAGAAACATATGCTGCTTCTGGAATAATTTCGAAGTTCTTTTCTTCATCAAGTTCCCAAATATTGAATTCATGTGTGAGGAATTCTTCAAATCTGCTGTTTTCTGAAACAGTTCTATCTTCGATAGTTGGGTGGGTTGGGAAAGTAGCAACAAAGTCTTGACGTGACATTTCGGTAAATTCGATATCATCTGGACCAGGCATTGAGCTATAGAAGCCTCTGTCAGTGAATCTGTTTTTGACTTCGTTACCGGTGAAACGGTCGACAGTGTAGATGATGCCACCTGCTTTTACCTTGAGAGCGACGCTATCATATGTTTCGTGCGCGTTCTTATTTAAGAGAACAGCATAGTCGCCTGCGTCAAGTTCATAACCTTTGTGACCATTGTTATTCGCATCTTTGTAGTCATAGTTTGCGACATCTTGGAGATGGAATGTAAGGTGAAGAGTTTGTGATTCACCAGGTTGAAGGATTTTGGTTTTATCGAAAGCACAGAGTACGCGATCTGCTTTTTCAATGCCACCTGGAGTATATGGAGCTTTCCAATAAATTTGGACGGAGTCTTTACCTGCAACAGTACCTGTGTTGGTAACTTTAACAGAGACTTCGATGAGATCGCTATTTTCATCAAGAATGGCATTTTTAGCTGGATTGATTCTAACAATCTTTTGGCTAAATTCGGTGTAGCTTAAACCATAACCGAATGGGAAGACAACGCCTTCTTCACCGTCATACCATGCATCAGCAGCGGCTTGGCCGTCTTTTTTGAGCATATCTTGATAACGGGTTTCGTAATAACGATAATCCATGTAGATGCCTTCTTCATATGAAACATATGCAGCTGGCTTAACACCATTAATACCACCTTGAACGACTTTTTGTGCTTGTTCAAGCCATCTTGGGGAGTTGTGGTTGGTGTAGTTTTTATCTGTACCATATGACAACATAGGAGAGCCATCAGCTGCAAACATTGTGTCTAATGCGGCATGTTTTAATCTGTTGTTTGTATTTGGGATAGCTTCGCCAAAGTGTCTGTTATCAGAAAAGTTCTGGAAAACTGGATCCTTTGTGAAGTCACGAGTCCAAGTGGAAACAGTGTGGCCAGATGGGTTCACTTCACCACTTAAAATACGACCAACAGCACCTGGGCCAACGTCACCTGGGTTGCCAATCCAAAGGATACCTGCAACCTGTTCATCTTTCATGAAGTTGTCGCATTCAAACAAGTTGGATGAGTTGATGACAATGATGATTTTGTCGACCAAGTTATGTAATTCGTCGAATAATTTTTGTTCGTTGTCTGAAAGTTCAAGAGCATGCTTTTCAGAAAAACCGAATTTTGTTGAGTCAGTTGCGTCAATAGTTAAGACGTCACAGCCTTCTGAACCTTCACGGGTAATGACTTGAATACCGACATCACTATAATTAGCGAATGAATCAAGAAGGGTTTGATTATAGCTTGACCATGGAGTTTCACCGATGGTGACCTCTGAATTTCCCTTCCAGCCGTCGTTACCATTGGTACGTCCAGGTCCAGATTTGCTGTTATCTTTGTAGAACGCGGTTAACTCTGGGTTAATTTCGAATCCTGCATCGGTCAATGACTTTTGTAAGTCAATTGAAGTGACACCATTAGAAACAGAACCTGCGCCTGAACCTGCGCCACCTCTTGCTAAGTTTGTGGATCCTTTGCCAACGACTGAGATTTTTGTACCTGCAGGTAATGGTAAGGAACCATCGTTTTTGAGAAGGACAAAGCCTTCGTCGGCCATTTGACCATTGACCTTGGTTCCGTGTTCGATGTATGCCGCTCTTTCGCTGTACTCACCGATAAATAAACCTTGAGGGCCTTTGGCCAAAGGAAAAGCTATTCCGCCTTGTTGTGCGAGCAATGGAAAAGTCATGCCAGCAACAAATAGACCAAATATAATTTTTTTCTTCATCTGTTGTTTTCCTTTCTGAAGATGCTTTGCATAGATTAGTTTTGTCTCTTTGCGAATACAAACCAATGTAAAGGCTTGTTAGCTTAGGCGCTAAAAAACTCAATTTAAACTATGCATCTTTGGTTTTATTGTAAATACAATGTTTTATCAAAAATATGACAAAGATATGTATTTCTAATGACAATGTTGACATAAGCCACAAGAGATACAAAATTTGCGTGTTTCATAGGAGAAGCAACTCTTATGAAATAATGAGATAAAATCCTATTAATTATTTTAATTATTCAGTTCAGTTTTTTAATTATTGTGCATTGATATTTAATCGAAATTTTCTTAAATAAAGTTTTGTCATACCACTGAGACTTGTTATCATCGGTTAAATTTATGATTTTTGTTGCGCTTAAAACTCTTCATTAATAGCATTTTGTCGTTTCATTGCATTGCAGTCAATTTTTTCACAAATTGCAATTAAATGTGTCATTTTGCCTTTTATAAATGACTTTATTGCTATTTTAAATTTTTTATCACATTTTTGAATGCGGCTATAATACAATTAATAGCATCAAAATACACAAAGGAGAGCTTTTATGGAAAATTCTGTATTTAAGCGACACCTTATGCGAAAACTGATAGTATCTGGAGCTTTTGCTCTTTTAACTATTGGCGGATGCATAGGAATTAATGCTGTTAATGAATACATAAAACCTTTTGAAGGTTTTATCACAACTGCTCTAACTAAGGTCGAATCTGATAATGAGACCAATAGTTTGGGCAACAGATTAGCAGTAGAAATCGAACAAGAAGGTATTGTTCTTGCTAAAAACGATAACGATGTCCTTCCTCTCAGCAAAAACAACAAAAAGGTGAATGTGTTTGGTCACTCTGTCATTGACTGGCTCATTTCCAACTCTGGTTCTGGTAGTTCTGGTCCAGGTAGTTCTCAAAAAAGTGTTGGCCTCTTAGAAGCGTTAGATCTCTATGGGGTTGAGTATAACACCGCTTTAATTGACTACTACAAATCATGGGCAGCTCCTCGTAGCTTACCATTCTCCATCAGCAGTGGTTATAACTCCTTATATCGTTTAACCAACCCAAGTTTATCTAACGACGCTAGTTATAAGACTCTTTATGATGAGGTGCTTACTGAAACTGATACCGCTATTGTGGTCATCAGCCGTGCGGCCGGCGAACACATCGACCCTCCACACGAACAAATAAACAACCATAAATCACAAAAAGCCACTAATCCAGATCGTGGATATTTAGAATTGACCGAAGAGGAAGAAGAATTATTGGTTGCTGTTGGTCAAGATTACGATAAAGTTATCGTTCTTATTAACACCACCAACGTCATCCAATGCGATTTCCTTTTTGATATCGAAGGTTTAGATTCTTGCCTAATTGTTGGCGCAACAGGTACAGTCGGCGCAAAAGCCATTCCACAAGTGATGTGGGGTGACATTGACCCTTCAGGTAGAACCGCTGATACTTGGCCAATGAAGCATGAATATAATCCAACATATTTCACTAGTGGTTACTGGCCAAATAAAACAGGCAATTGGTACACAGGAAACCCAAGTGGTTCTAATCTAGCTTCTCAAAATCAACAGGCTGGTGTTAGTTTCCCAAATGCAAACTTTGCTGATTATATCGAAGGTATCTATGTCGGTTATCGTTGGTTCGAAACTGCTGATGCCGAAGGTTTCTGGGATGCCTCTCAATATGGTGGCTATGAAAACGTCGTCGCTTTCCCATTCGGTCATGGTTTGTCTTACACCGATTTCAAATGGGAATTTATGGGTTCCAACCCAATTAAAAACGCCGTTATCACTGAAAATCAAGATATTACTTTACAAGTAAAAGTAACTAATACAGGCAGTCGTCAAGGTAGAGATGTTGTTGAAGTATATTTAACTGCTCCTTACTATGCAGGCGAAATTGAAAAATCATCCGTAAAATTAGTCGGTTTCCAAAAAACCAAAACTTTATTACCAGGTGAATCTGAAACAGTTGAAATCGTCATCCATACTCGTGATTTCTTATCATTTGATGGCTATGATTCCAATTACAATGGTCATGCTGGTTGGGAATTAGATGAAGGCAATTATGAAGTTAAATTCATGAAATCTGCTCACACCATGAAGGAAGATATGGCCAATAATCCAATCGTCTTCCGTGTCCCAAATACAATCGATGTTGACGAAGATACTCACACAGGCGAACCAAGTGCCCCACTTTTCACTGGTGATGATGCCGTAGATGGCATTTCTGTTGATGGAAAATCAATTGATGAGCCAATCGATTACATTACTCGTGCTGACTTTGCTCCATTACTTACGAACCTCATTCCAACCAGACCATGGAATGCTGCATTAAATACTTCCCAAGGTAAAACTGGTGCAAAGGTGCCTAACGCTTACTCTACTGCGCAAGCAAATGAATGGGATAATGCGACTGGTTATGATGCGTTTGGTAAGGAAATACCAAATACCAACCCAACATTTGGACAAGAAAATAATCTTAGAGTTTTAGACGAAAACGATCAATTAACCGAATTAGGTAGACTATTAGCCCAAGATTATAATGCTCCTGAATGGGAAGATCTTCTCGACCAAGTCAGATGGGCTGAATCAATCGCCATTGTCCAAAACAGCAGTTCTTATAATAGACCTGGTATTGCTTCTGTTGGTTTACGCGAAGGCAAAAACAATGACTTCCAAGACTGCGAAGCAGCTTCTCAAGTCGGTGTCGACTTAGATGGCGGAATCAGATTAACCGCTTACCCAACTCCAACTGTGCAAGCACAATGCTGGAACGTTGATATGCCATACTTATTCGGCTTGTCCGAAGCAAGAGACATGAACATCGGCGGTAAAGATGGCGCGATGGGTCCTGCTAGCAACATCCATCGTTCTCCTTATGGCGGACGTAACTCAGAATATCATTCCGAAGATGGCTTCTTAGCTGGTCGCACTTTAGCCGCGGTTACAAGAGGTATGGCTGATGGCGGTAAAGCTGGCTTTATTAAACACTTTGCTGTTAACGATACAGAATATCACCGTGTCGGTTTATATACATGGTTAACTGAGCAAGCACTTAGAGAAGTCTACTTACGCCCATTCGAAGAAGCTGTTAAACGTGGCGAAGCACAAGGACTTATGACCGCTTTCAACCGCGTTGGCGCAACTTGGACTGGCGGTTCTGAAGCATTGGTTCAAGGTGTCTTACGTAATGAATGGGGCTTCAAAGGCATGATCATTACTGACATGATTGAAAACAGCAATTTAATGGATATCAACCAACACTTTAGAGCAGGTGCTAACTACGTTTTAGGAGGTAGTGGCTGGAACACTGGCGTTGGTGGTACACCAAATCAAAATACAGCTTCCCCAAGATTACAACATCGCGTTAGAGAAAACGCAAAACAAGTTATCTATGGTCATATTAGACTCTTCTATATGAACTACTTATTCAATACTGGTGAAGGTGACTCACCAATCAGAATTATCTCTGCAAAAACTAAAGCTCCGTGGGTGTGGTGGAAACCTGCGCTCGGTAGTGTAGAAGCGCTAGCAATAGTCGGCTTGGTGTTTGGCATTATCGCTCCATTATTACCAAGTAATCCAGAGTTTAGGAGCGAATTAGTCGGTAGAATTTTCAAGTCAAAAGGCAAGAAAGAACAATAGGAGGACAAGTTATGAAAAAGTTTCTTAATTGGGTGCTTAACCACCTAAAAACCGTCTTAGCAATTGTCACCTTTACCACCACTATTGTCGTCATTGGCGTAGTCATGCTCAATTCTTATAATTCTTATAAGGCATATGAAGCTGAATACTATGAAAGTGATTTGGTCACTAGAAGCGAATTCCCACCTGCACCAAAGGGTATTTTCCTTGATAATGGATTCTCATCAAAATATAAGAATGTGTTAGTTGGCGGTGAAGATGAGTTAGTGGTCTCTGCTAACAAAGTCGAATTCTCCTTCAATCTTTCAGAGAAATCATTCGTAGATATCAAGTTCTACCTTGATGTCAATTACGTTGTTAACAGCCAAGAACCAGAAGAAGTCAAAGACTTACTAGCAAAAACTAATTTTAAAGTTGATGATAACCTCATGGAAGGTGAAATTAACGTTTTAAACAACGATGAAAGTATCTTGATTATGTCTGGCTTTGCGCTTAAAAAAGGCGATCATGTCATTACTGTCGAAGGTAAAAACATCGTTAACCTTACTGAAGTCGTAGTTTATTCTAGTGTCGTAGCTTCGCTCGTTGAATAAACAAAATTAACATAATAAAAAGGGTCGCAAATCAAACACGACTCTTTTTTTATTGCTTGTTGTTACTTAATTTTTTCAACGATTTTTGCATACCTTCTTAATGGGTATTCTCCGTCATGACTTTCTCCAGAAATCATCCGCGAATTATCACCAAGCGCAACAATTCTTGTTACTCCTGCAGTCACTAGATTACGGCATACCACTTCTTTTTCAGCAATATTTAAATTAATAGAAGCAGTTTGCAAATATCGCTTGTTTGGTTTTAAGACTTTAACAATATCTTCGATTTTTAGCGCTTTAATCCATAAATTTTGGAAAAGCATTGAAAGTTCGAGTTTTTGATCTTCTTTAACGATAATCGAGACACCACTATCGGCGTAAATATTATTTAAATTTCCTTCTAATTTTTCGTTATATAGCAAAAGTGTATTTTTAGCTTTCATCGTTAAAGGCAAGGTGTTTATCTTCTTACTAACTTTCACAAAAATAGGCAATAGCCTATTGGCTAACAAATGTAGATCTGTATCACTATCGGTATTGACGTAAATGCCCTGACTGGAAGAACAAAATAGTTGGTTACTTATACAAACAGATTGGCATAAGGCTTCTAACTCATCGTCTTTCACATTCATATCAACATAACTAAATGACATCTTATGCCCCCACTCAATGATTGTGGCATTTATGTCCACTAATTGGCGGACAGCTCTAACGGCTTCTTCTCCGCCCCAAACAATAACCGCATCAGCAAATGAGGCAAGAGTTTTTATCGTTTTAGTTTCAGTGCTAGGCACATCAAAAACATAAATATAATCTTTTAATTTCGGTTGTTCTTTGATGAGTTCATTAAGAAATAAAACAGAAAGGCCACTATCACCTGTTGGTAGTTTTAATATATTAATATTTCCAACAAGCAAACCTTCAATCACGCTATAAGCGGGCAATAGGTCAACGTTACCAGCGGCGATATGAAATAAGATACCTAAAGGTTCTATAAAGCGAACATTGTGTTCATCAAGAGGTAATTCGCCATATCGAAGTTCGCCCAATTCAATTTCAATCTTTTTTAAAAGTTCCTGTTTGGAAAAACTACGCGCATATCTTTCCAAAGCTGAGAAAGGGATACTAAGACTTGCTAGCAAAGGTAGGGCAACTTGATCAAACTCATGGCTAATAACACGTTTATAAAGCTTATCGCAAGCATCAATAACCATATCGAAAGTTGGTCTTTCGTTTTTTGCTAATGTTAAAAACATTTCTTCTTTTAATGAGGAGATGAGCTGTTCTTGTTTTTCATCAGAAAAAATTTCCCCTTTATATAAAATCATATGCTTTGTCCTTTTAATAATTGTTCAGCACCAGCGGCGCAAGTTTTTATGTCTTCAACACCACTTCTTCCTAATATTTCTAGATACATTGATTGGGCACCGCAAGGACATTTCTCTGCATGTAATACTCCTAAGTCGTCGGTCATAATGGAAAGCAGAGGAGTGCCCTTGCTCATTGGACTCAATAAATTAATTAACCCAACTTCTCCTGGTTTCACAGGTTTAAGCGTTTCAATATCTCGAATGATTACGCGAGCATAAGTAGGAACGTGAAAATGATGATAACGGCAATCAGTATAAAGAATTGGATGTTCGGCAGCGCCAAAAAACTCAACGACATGTTGTTCATCAACCCCTAACACTTCTTCAACAAGGCCATAAAAATCTTTTTTATCGACCTTCTCTTTGTAAAAAGACTTCCATCCGCCACCAGTAGAAATAATTGATCCTTTTGGAAGTTTTATTTTGATGCCTTTTTCTTTCATTTGTTGAAGCAAAAAGTAGGTATATGCAGGGAAACCTAATGTTCTTACAGGGGTTTTTCCTTTTGAGAATTTTATTAATTTTTTCTCAAGATTATCTAAATCGACTTGATAACCATTTTTTGTCCAACGAATCGCATAATCTTTGCTTAATGCCGGCGTTATAAAGGTAAATCCGTGTGCGGTTTTTGCTATTGCACGATTATTGCCGCGATGTGGTTGATAACCAAAAATGATATAGCGATGAAATTTTATTGACCATAGCCGGTGATGAGTAAAAACACTATCAATCATTTTCCAACCACGATAAATATCGGACAGGGTTAAACCAACTTTCGAAACATTTTTTCCAGTTGTACCACTAGAAGTAGCTTTAATTAAATAATGGTGTTTTGGAAAAGAAAGCATATTGTGATGCTTTAAATATAATGTTGGAATAGGGGGAATCTTGTCTAAATCTTCATAAGAAGATAACTCGCTTGGATTAAATCCCAAATTGTCTAACAATTTTTTATATTGGGCATTATGTTTGTAATGAAAAAGACAGTTTTCTTTCATGGCAAGAAAAAAAGCCTCGTCATTCATACGATAAAGATTTTTCTTCCTTGTTCTAAATAAAACGGAGGCTTTGCTCATATAAACAATATACACTTCTATGTTGTCATTTATCAACTTTGGGGTAGTCTGACATTTTGGAATTTTTTATTGAAAGAAATAGTGTCAGGTGCAAAAACCTGACACTATTTCATTTTTATATTTTTGATATTAGTCTTTTATATTGTTGCGGCCAAAACTATTTTTTGGTTTCGCAGATGGTTTGCGAGCAAATGATTTCTCGCGGTTTTGAAATTTACCCGAGCCATTTTTAAATGATTTTTCTTGTGAGTTTTTCTTATATGAAGAGTAGGGCTTAAATTCCTTGTTTGTTCTTTTTTCGCCTTCTTTAGTCTCGTAAGATTTGCCGCTTTTCCATGCGTTATTTCTTGGAGTGCGAGTTTTATTTGTTTCTCCGCGCTTTTCTTCGAAAGACTTTAAGAAACCTTCATCCAAATCGTTTGAGTTTTCGTTTCTTTTTCTCCATGAATTTGGTTTAGCGGCACGACTTTGATAACCTGTTTCATTGCTGCTTTTGTCGAAACGTTTTTTTGAAAAATCAGAGTGTGATTTTTGTTTTCTTTCGCCGTCAGAATAATCACTTTTTGCATTGCGAAACTTTGAATATGGTTTTTTGGCGAGATGATCCTGAGGCTTAGTAAAAGTTACTTTCTTAGTATCTTTTTTATGTTCATCGCGTTTTGTAAAAGTATTTGATTCAATTGTGGCTTCTTCTTGTTTTTCTGGAACGATTTTATTTGCCGGTTTTTTATCAAAATATTTATCAAATTTCATCCTAGTGTTTTTGGCTTTTTGTTCAAAGGCAGTTTCGTCTTTATTTGTAGAAACAGCAACTACTTTTTGAAATTTGCTATCAGCTTTAACGGGTTCAAGTTTTAAGACTTTAATATCTAATCCGGTATGTCTTTGAATGGCTTTCAATAAGCCAACTTCGTTTTTACTAACAAATGAAATTGCTTCGCCTTTTAAACCTTTTCTGCCAGTTCTTCCAATACGGTGGACGTAAGTTTCGCCGTTTTCTGGTAAATCATAATTAATAACGTGGCTCAAATCATCAATATCAATTCCGCGAGCGGCAATATCAGTAGCGATTAAGACACGTGTTTTTCTTGTCTTAAAATTATCTAAAGCAAGTTGGCGTTTACCTTGAGTTTTATTGCCGTGAATTGCGTCAACTTTTAAGCCGTATTCTCCTAAAAATTTAGCCAAATCATTAGCTCCTCTTTTGGTTCTGGTAAAAACAAGGACCGACACTAGTGTGGGATTGGTGAGTAAGTCTAACAACAACTCGTTTTTGTGATTTTTATTAGCATAAAACATCGAATGATTAATGTTTTCTAACATTAAGTCTGCGGGAGCAAGTTCTAATTGTTGTGGGTCATTTAGTAAGGTTGAGGCTAAATTTGCCACGCTCTTAGATATTGTGGCGGAAAACATCATTGTTTGACGTTCTCTTGGTATAAAACCTTTGATATATTTCACATCGTTAATGAAGCCCATATCTAATAAAGTATCGGCTTCATCTAAAACAAAATATTTAACTTCGCTTAGTTTTACCAACTTTTGTTTCATTAAATCAATTAATCTGCCAGGAGTAGCGATTAAAATATCAATACCTTTGTTAAGCATTGATTCTTGACCTTTTTGAGCGACACCACCATAAACGGCTCCGACTTTTAGATTTAATTGGCCAATATAGGTTCTGAAACTCACTTTGATTTGTTCGGCAAGTTCGCGTGTTGGAGCGAGCACTAGAGCTTTAATAATTCTTGGTGTGTCTGGAATTTTGTTTAGGTGTAGTGATTGTACAATCGGAATGGCAAACGCGGCGGTTTTTCCGGTGCCTGTTTGAGCACTGGCCAATAGATCGCGGCCAGAAAAAATTATCGGCATTGCTTCAACTTGAATAGGTGAAGGATTTTCGTATCCTTCTAAACTGATTGCATCCAAAATAGGCCTAATAATCTCTAGGTTTTGAAATGTCATGTGGTTCTCTTTTCTTGAACATATAGTTCACTTCGATGAAATCCAGCCTAATGCTTGGAAATAAAGCTTGACGCGTCCTTCGAATTCATCGTAGAGAATTACCACTATCGTAATATCTTCAAACTGTCTAATTTTGACAGGCGTTTTGCAAATTATTGCTTCTACTCATTGTTCATCTTTTTAGAAGCCTCGTAGAGTCTAACATATTATTAATTAAAAACCTAATAATTTAATCTTTATTTTTTGCAATTGCCAATCGTTGATATAAATATTTTCTGGATGTTCATTTTAATTAATTGTTATACAATATACATCATGATAAACGTGTTTAAGAAAATCGATTGGCGCAAGTTATTAAACATAATCTTACCCTATCTCATTATCCTCATCGTTTCTTTTGCTAGCACTTACATTTTCTTTTTTCCAGGCTTAGCTGGTGGTGATGATTTGGACTTCCATTTGGCAATGATTGAGGATGTCTATCTTGGTTATCTAGATGGACAATTTGGCCTATCTACTAACCATTATTTTTTAGGTGGTCTAGCTTTAGATACATATGGATTTTATGGTCCTTTTTCCCATCATACTGCCGCTTTGTTAATGTATTGTTTTTCTTGGGCAGGAATGACTGCTATATCGGCTTATAAAACCTGCGTGATTGTTTCGGGTTTCATTGGAGGAATTTATTCGTACTATTTAGCGCGAAAAATTAGCAAAAACGAAATCATCGGTATCATTGGTGGGATTGCCTTTGTTTTAATGCCATATAGGATTTTTTGTGCCTTGTGCCGAACCGCATTTTCGGAAGCGGTGGCAATGGCTTTCATTCCATTAATTTTTTATGGTTTATATTCTATTTTTAACGACAAACGTTTTTCGATTAATCCATACATTTCTTTAGCAGTAGGAGCCATCATTTTGGTTCTTTGCCACCCATATACCGCAGTTATTACCGCCACTATCGCTTTAATATATGTGGCATGTAATGCTAACAAATTATTCACTAAACGTGAGGGCTTTAATATTTGGCCATATATTGGTGGGACAGCTTTAATAATCTTTATGGGAGTAGGCTTCTCTTTCTTTAACACCTTAAACACCATTGCTTCCAATTTATATCGGGTCAGTGATGAAACTATTAACTGGACATCCATCGAGCATTTAATGAATTCTACCAAAGCTTCTTTCTGGCCGTTTAGTGGTTTGATTAACCCTATTTATTTAAATAGTGTTTATGGAACTCCTAGTTGGATCGATGAAACGGTAACATTTATTATCTTTGGCATTGTTATTTACTTCATGAGTATGTCTTTGGTCGTTATCACCGATGTGTGTTTAAAAAAGTTGCCACACAACAAATGGTATCGTCACATTAGCATGGTCGTTGTTGCCTACTTATTACTAATTATCACCGCTCAACGTCCCGAAATTTATATCGCTGTGACATTTAGTTTGTTGCTTTATATGTTTATTTCTTTCGTCTACGGAAGGAAGTCAAAACAAGAAGAAGTTGATAATACATTTCCGTATAGCGATATTGCCTTTCTTGTTATATCCTTAATTTTTATATTTATTTTAATTTTTGAACCAGCGGTTTGGAAAGTGATGCCAAGCGTTTTTCGTCAAAGTCAGTTTGCGTGGCGGAACTGGAGTATCGCTTCTTTCCTTCTTACTTATTTAATCATTGTGTTATTAAAACAATTCAAAGGCAGAAAAAATGTTGTTATAACTGCATCTATTTTTATTTTTTCAATTATGACGATGACGATGGCTACATTAGAAAAAAGAGGTTACTACCAAACTGGTAATTTATTCGTGGTTACTGAAGTCGATAAATCATTTGTCCAACGCCAACTTTATTCTGGGGCACTTAACGAAATGGTTCCTCAAGTATTTTATGATGGAACTCACGTTAGCGAATACCCAAACAGTCTATATACTCGTGTAAGAAATACAATTCATTTTGCCACCGAGCCTATCCGTGAAATAGAGGACTACTATAATCCTGCTTTCTTAGAAGGGAATGGTATGCTCACTATTACTGAAATGAAAACTCCAACCGCAAAATTTGACGTGGTTGTTAATACCAATCATGCTTTGGTGCAATTCCCTCAATTTTATCAAGATGGTTATTATGCTAACTTCCAAGGCAAAAAAGTATTGGCTCAAAATGTTGATGGTTTAATTGCATTTGAACTTGATAATGGCACATATACAATGAACATCTCGTTTGAACGTTTTAAAGGTTATAAAGTGCTCGCTTCAATGTTTTATATTTCGCTGGTCTTAATGGCTGGTGCTGGAGGCTTTGGCGTTTGGTATCGTAAACGCTTATACGGTTTAAAGAATGATCAGTTAAATAATCAATAATTAAATTTCTAATTTTATTATTTTTATTTTTTACGAGTCATGTGCATTGAAAAAACATCAATTATAACTTTAATTTTTCATGCCTTTTTCTAGTTTGATTTTATAAATAAATATTATTCCCAAAGATAACTGGTCATAGTAAGCGAACCTAGTTCACACGATTTATTAAAAACTTTTATTTTGTCTAATTTACTCGTTGCGCCAAGAGCGTAAAGTAGCGGAGAAAAATGATCTGGAGTGGGAACTGAAAGTCTAGCGATGGCGCCTTGGTCGTTATATTTTAAGATTTCCTGATGATGATAACAGATAATGTTTTTATAAATAAAATCATCAAACTCGTACGCCCAGTCGAAGCCTTTGTTTTTTTGATGCCAGTCGACTAAACGGAGGTTGTGAACGATGTTTCCAGTCGCGAAGATAAGAACACCTTGCTCGCGGAGAACAGCGAGTTCTTGGCCGATATTATAGTGTTGTTCTGGCGAAGCAAAAGCATCAACACTAATTTGAAAAACTGGCACATCTCGATTAGGAAACATATGGACTAAAACTGACCAAGTGCCGTGATCAATGCCCCAAGAATTGTCGAACTTGGTTTCTTTCGAAATTAGTTTAGAGACTAAGTTGGCAAGTTCAGGTGAACCCGGAGTGTCGTATTTAACTTGATATAATTCTTGTGGAAAACCATACATATCGTAAATAGTTATTGGATTTTGTTCGTTCATTATTTTTGTGCCACGCGTAAACCAGTGAGCTGAAATTGCGATGATGGCTTTTGGTTTGGGGAGCATTTTCCCTATTTCTTTCCACGTTCTTGAATATTCATTATCCTCGATTGCATTCATTGGGGAACCATGACCCACAAATAAAACTGGCATTTTTGACATGATTGATATTCCTTTCATGTAATTTATTTATATTGTCATTATATCGCTATTAGATGAGTTTTGACTACTTGCTTAAAAAAGCACAAAAAAACTCGCCGCTATGAAGAGGCGAGTAATTTATAAAGTTGGTGACGTGTACGGGATTCGAACCCGTGAATGCTTGCGTGAAAGGCAAGTGAGTTGACCGTTTCTCCAACACGCCATAGAGTGGCGCCTACCGTAGGACTCGAACCTACGACCGATCGGTTA